>JASFVU010000067.1:0-8906 GCA_050049665.1 Bacteroidales bacterium
TAAAAGTTATTTTTCAATCAGTTATAAAGAACATATAAATTACCGGATCTTGTGTTCTTTACTCCCGAATACGTTTGGTGTTGATAATTAAGCGTGTAAAGCACCATGAAAACTTTCTATTTTCGACAAAGTAATGTCTGGCAACGGATATATTATGCGAAGAAGAAAAACAAAAGATATCAGTTTAAGAAGAGAAAAATCACATTCCATCAGGTTTAATGTCAGGGAACAAAGTGCAATAGATCAATACTGTGAAAAATTCAGGGTTAAGAACAAATCAAAATTTATGCGTGAGGCTATTATAACAGAGATTCTGCGAAAATTTGATGAAAATTATCCTACCTTATGGGAAGATTCACAAATGAGGTTATTTTGAAGCAACCATGATAAAAAGGCCATCTGACAATGGTCTTTTCTTTTATTCCGAATTATGAACTGATAAGTTCCTTGTATTTTTCTGAATTAAGCAATCCTTCAAACTGAGATGCATCTTCGGGTTTGATCTTGATGATCCACCCATCACCAAAAGGGTCGGTATTAATCAGATCGGGAGAATCCTGAAGTGATTCATTTACTTCCAGTACCTTACCGGAAACAGGCATAAAAAGATCTGAAACCGTTTTAACAGCTTCTATGGTACCAAAAACTTCTCCCTGTTCAACATCATCCCCCTCTGTTTCAACCTCAATAAAAACAATGTCTCCAAGCTCACCCTGGGCATAATCTGTAATTCCAACCACTGCATTTTCTCCTTCAATCCTGACCCATTCATGGTCTTTGGTGTACTTTAATTCTTTAGGGATATTCATGATAATTTAAGTTTACTTTATATTGATTCGTCAAATTTTTATCTCACCAAATTTAGATAAACCCTTGTTTAATCCAAATGCCTGAAGAAATGATTTTTCTCACAACTCCAAAAATGGAAGCTCATCGCCGTAACCCATGACAAGAGAAGGAGCCAGAAGGATTCTTTCGCAGGACGCAATAGGTTTAAGTTCTTTAATATTAAAAAAAGCGCTGAAAAATGAGTAGTGAGAGATGAGATGGTGTCCATCCCCGATGAGCTGATTAGTTGTTCCAAACATTCATCATAACAGGATTCGGATCTACAATGACAATCGAAGACTAAAGCCAACATTTGTTTCAGCTCTTGGAAATGTTTCACTGGTCCAGGGAGTATTTACTTCACGGTCAAAATAGAACTGGATATTGAAATTTTCGCTGAACACATAATCCGCTGTAAAACTTATGTTGAATTGTCTTCCCCCCGTGGAAATTTTGTTCTCATCCTCCTCTTCTTCATCCTCCTCCAAAAACCGGATAATGGTAAAGTTATTCTTAATTGAAAAGTCAAAACGAATGTTCAGGTCACTTTTTATGGCCCTTTGATTAATCGTTATCGGAACTTCTTTAAATCTGTAACCGGCTCCAACGGTATAATCTTTCTTTCTTGTTTCATTTACCTGGTTATTATTAAAACTCAATGATATCATCCTGGAGCGTCCCATTTCAAATTTTGTGATGAGGCTGTTATGCCAGGTCATATCAATCCCGATAAGAGGGTTGATTTGTTCGTTGATAGAGACAGAACCAAATTGATATTCAGAAATAAAATTCATCTGATTATCCCTGACAAGACCTCTGAATCCATCTTGTTCTACAGAAGTAAAATATCCTTCACCCAGGTTCTCATAATAACTAACATTGGTACCAAAAGAACCAATCGTGTAAGTTGATTTGTAAGAGTGTGACAAGGTTATACTCTTCAGGAAATTTTGTATGAATTTAATCTTGGATAGCCCGTCAAATGTTAAACGCCAGTTTGGCATCATCAGGTAAAAGAAATTATCAAAGGTTATTTTTTCAGGATCAATTCCCGTATATGCCGAAAGAAATGCCGGCACCAGAACATCCTGGGATGTTGGTCCGTAACCATAAAAGTAACCATCGTTATACGGATGTTTCAAAGAAGGATTAATATTTGGATTAGAACTTGTCAGATCATGGTACCTGCGTGCTGATATGATCTTCCTGTTTTTCCGGAGGGCATCAAACGCCGGAGAATTCCAGTTGTTTTCAAGGGACTGATTTTCAAAAGCACTGCGTAGTGTTATTATCGATATGGAAAAATTGCCCCCCTTATACCTGTTATCCACAAAATAATTGCCATAGTTAGCAAGTTCCATATCGGGTGTATCATGAAAAAAGATCTGCTCATTGTACTCAGAATAACTTCTCATGGCAGTAAAATCAATTCTAAATCCCCTGAATGGTTCAAAGGTAGTTCGGATGTTGATCTGTTCATTTCGTGTAAACTCAGCAGACTTGCTAAATAAGGTATCGGTCGTTAACCATCCGTTATCAATCGCATAATAAATAATATCATCATTCTGCTGACCAAAGGCAAACGGGAAACCCGGGGCTCCGTAAAACTCTTCCGCTGTGCTGATCCCCAGATAATTTGTCTCGGGTAAGTATCCGGGTAAGAATGTACCGACTGTTCGGGTCCATGAAACATTGATACTTTTGAATCCGGTAAGGAAGCGTATGGTATTTTCACCAAGAAAAACAAAAGGATTTTCTCCTTTGGGTATTTTCCCGGTAACATATACGGTTACCCCTGTAATATCTTCGCTGGCAGTAATCGTAATTTTGTTTTCATTCACAACGGTTGTTTTCACCTCTATTTCCTGACCATTTTCATCCACAACCTTAACCTCAATGTTATCCGTTTTAAGCTTGTGAAATATGTTTTTGGGTTCATCCTTTCTGAAAAATGTCCTCCTTTCATAAGAGACTGTCTTGTATCGCGTATCTTCTTCCGATTGCCGTCCCCTGCCCCTGCCTCTGCCGCCGTATTTTGCCTCGATGTTTTTCAGGTAACCGACCTTACTGTATAAACTTCGCAGGTTCAAATTAGAATTCACTTTAACCGTATTGGAATTTTTCAGGGTATTGCCAAGTCTCCTGTTGGGTATTACTTCGCCGCGAATCCAACTGTATGTACTCCCGTATGAAGTATTCAGACTTACCCAGTTAAAGATGGGTATCTTATTTATTGGTACGGTGTAGCTGACATTCAATTTCTGGGAAAAACTCATGTTTCTTCCTCTGTCCCTCCAGATGCTGGTCCATACAGAATCTTTCCATTCCCTGTTATTGGCCTTGAACAGGTCTGTCTGACCGGCAGGTTCATCAATCCGGGCACTATTGGTAGCCGAATAATCCACTTTCAGTCCCCGGGTAAGGTCCCATTTCAACCCGTATTTTCTGTCCCAGGTAAAATCTTTATTAACAGTAGGTTCAATAAGCAATTCCACATCTTCGGTTACATCCCTTATCTTGATTTCCTGGTAATTCCTGTCGAACACCGTACCGAATGTAAACCTTGAAGGGTACGGATTAAAATTAAAATCCCTGATGATCCGGAGGGCCGGCTTCCGCAGACTTTTCGATTTACGGAACGGCTGGATGTTCTTGGGTCTTGTGTTGAAAACATAGTTCAGGCTTGCCATGTATTTCCAGAGGTTATTATACTCAGTCGAATAACTTCTCGCCCTGGTATCTGTGTAACCAACACTTGCCGTAAGATTTGCCGGTGAAAAGATATCCCATTTTTTGAATTTTTTATTCCAGCGCATATTCGTTATGTTAATGCTCTTTCTTGAAGTATGGTCCTGGGATATTTTTTTCAGACTGTCTCTTTCAGCCTTTGATTCCGCTGCGTCAAGGACATCTTTAAATTTAATGTCCGGATCCCTGGGAAAATACTCGGGATTTACAATTGTTTTCGATCCGGATATGTAAAAAGGAATCGATACCTGGGCCTTTTCGGGAAAGAATTTTCCAAGTTCAAGATTTGAAGATATATCATATTGGTTCACCTCTTCCATCGAGCGTTCATTTACCTTCTGTTCAATGCTTCCAAATCCGGGTTTGCTGGTACTTCCTGCCACGTTCAACACCCCAAAATCTGCCAGCTGAGCCTGGACACGACCGTTTGCTGCCCAGCCTCCTCTGTCATTAAAGTCCGTAAGTCTCAGTTCATTGAACCACACTTCTGCCGATTTATCAAGTCCGTCATTGACCCTTTCATAACTGGCAGCGTCTCCCGGATTCCGGATCCCGATCATGATTTGCCTGATGTTCCCAAGATTGGGATTCCCTTTCACCTTTATCGTCTTTCTGCCATTTTCACCCTGGGCTATGCGTTTTGAGTACACACTCTGAGATGAGAAATTTAACGGATCTGTTTTCTCCATCTCATTTCTTTCTTTTTTTAAATTCACAAATTCCTCAAGGACAAGATCCATTCGGTTTGTGGCAGGCCAGACAGTGTAGCTGCCATCTCCATATACACCGGGAGGAGTAACTGCCAGCGGGATCTCATATTCGTAATAATTGTTCTGGTAATCGGAACCTATCCGAATGAATGCAGAAATGTCCGCACTGTCCAGTTCACCCTCAAGGCCCGGGAGTGCTTCAGCGTGAATATGCATCTCCATTTTCTTATACTGTCTGAGATCAAGCTGTACGTTCTTAAAGACCGATCGCGCATCTCCGTCGGCCAGGTCTTTAACTTTCAACAGGATCGACTGTTCGTTCAACATGGCAAGCTGCTGGTTGGAAGGATCAATCACTCTGCTGACACCCGGCGGAAGGACATAGTTTACCGGTTCCTTTTCTGAATTTTCTTCAATGTTTACCGCTGAAACCTCAAAGGTCGTTCCTCCTCTCTGTTGTGTTACAACAGGTGCCGTTTCACTGATATCAAGATTATACCTTCTCCATTCTCCGCGCACCAGATCAAGCGTAGCAAAACGCAACACGACCTCTTCTTCAAAGCCGCTGAGCATGACACGCATAAAGCGAATGGACCTGAAATCCTCAATATCTCCTATTTTGCTCTCCCATTCAGCCAGAGGAATTCTGAACTGGTACCATACCGCCGGTTGTTCATACCCGGATATTGATTCTTCTACCCGGTCAACTATATAATTTTCGCCCACTTCCTGCAGGTCCTCCGGGGTCATGCTCACATGATACTGAAAATAGGTTTCTACAATGTTCAGGGTGTTATCATCATTAATGTCTTCAATATCCGGAGAATTCTTATTTGACGATGAAAATTCCTCTCCCGATTCTTCTGCCGTAGGTGAATTGTTCTCCAGGTTATTATATTTTTTGTACCGGTCAAAAATACCATGCCCCAAGGCATCATGGTTATCACTCAGAAAATATTCAAAATTATCCCCTGACAGGTCATTGAGTATTGATTGCCTTGCGCTTTCCGATTCAACCACATTGTTTACCTGGTTTAAAAACGGCTGATAGAAATCCCAGTTCCTTTCGGCATCGTCCGAAAGTCCGTCCAGTCCGACATCCTGGTATTGTCTCGCTTCCGGGGCAAATGTTGTTTCGTAAGCCTGACGGCGGGGGACAAAACCCCATACTGTTGAATCAACAAGGGTGGTAACGTCATCAGGGCCTTTAGGCAATCCTCCTTCAAAAGATTTTCTGTTATCCCGCAATATATCTTCAGAAATTTCACCAAGGTGTATATAAAGATCACCCCCCTCATGATCCGGATTTTCATGAAAGGGGTCCATCATCCAGAATTCGATAAATTCAATGTTTGCCGTTTCAAAATCACTCCAGCTGATATCCCTCATCATTCCTCCCCACCGGGACCCGGGATCGGGCAGACTTCCATCCGGTTCTAAATTTGTATCAAAGTTATAGGGGCCACGTTCATTGGGGTAATAGGCGAGATTAAGAACCGACAGGTAATTCTGTCCGGGATAGGTATTGTCTTTCTCGGGAAAAATTTCCTTTTCTTCAATTCTCCTGGCATAATGACTTGCAATATCATCCTGGATCTCCTGGTTGCCGGGATTCAATCCGCTGCTGCCATAGAATAATGGATCGATGATATACCAGGCAAGTTTGGCGCGGCCAAACCCGGAGGATAAACTATCCCTGTCTCCGTAAAGGAACAGGTTATCCTTCGGCGGACTTGCCAGGGTCCAGTTCATAAACGACTTCATCTCGATCTTGGTCTGTGCCGCTTCAAAATCATCTATATAGGCCACACCGTTTTTCCCTATTGTTTTTGACTGTCCCGGAATAAGATGGGCAAATTCAGCCTCAACGGAAATACTGGAAGGCTGTTTTGTCTCTATGAGCGGTATTTTATCAATAATTGTCGTCAGCAACTGGCTTTCAGTGCGGTATGATGTATTCAGACCCCAAATCGTATTTGAGATCGGCTCGTCCCCCATGTTAACCTTTTCGGTAAGCGGCCTTTCCGTAAGGTTCATAATCGTTGCCCCGATATTGAAATTCTCTGAAAACCTGTAGTCCAGATGTGTTCCAAGCAATGTTTTTGTCTGAATATTGAACAGTGAATTGCTCTCCAGCTTTATGTTGATCGGGACATCCGATTCGAGTAATCCCGAATTAATGATCTTTACTCGCCCCAGTGTATAATCCACAGTATAGTCTGCTCCTTCCGTAAGAGGCGTCCCTCCTGCCGTTACAACAACCGAGCCTCTTGGAATATTCATAGCATTAAGTTGTATGTCTGAACTTGATGCCGATTTATATTCTCCCCAGATCGTAAATTTATTTTTCTCAGCTATCTGTTCCGCCTTTGTCCTGGTAGAGTCATACAACTCCTGAAAGACATATTTATCGGCTGTTCTGTTTTTCAGCACATCATCAGAATCATCGGTAATTTTTCTTCTCAGATCAGATCCGAAAGGTTCCAGTAAAGGAAAATATATCCTGCCGTTGCTGGAATTTATGGTAAGGCCTTCGATGAAATCAAACTGTCCGTCGGGGTTCGGTTCATTTCTTGAATCCAGATTGTCAAGTTCCATGACTTTTAAAAGGGGTGTCTCCTGCACATTTGATGAGATCGCCGAAGTATCGCTTTCAGAAAGATAATTCACCGGAATTCCTGTCTTATCATTCCGGTACAAAATATTCAGGACAAACCCTTCACTATTTACCTGGTATGCTCCAATAGCATACACGTTCTTCATCATCAGGTCCCAGGAAGGGTATTTTGGGGAAGGAGTTGTGCCTTTCAGCATTTTAACGATTACAACGTTTTTTCCATCGACCTCAGAGGCCAGTTCCCCGACTTTATATGTTCTGCCCCGGTAAGTATAGGTATAGGCAACTGCGAGAATTTCATCATTTCGCAGTGGCGAATTTAACGATATATAACCAAGTTCGTTGTTAACCGAAAATTCCCTTTCGGACAGCGGCCGGGCACTCTCCAGCTTAATATAGTCACGTCCGGTCTCAAAGGCATCGCCGGCAAAAGCCTCAATTGCAGTTTCAACGGTGCTGATGTTCCTGATGTTCAACTCATACCTTAGTAATCCGTCATAAAGTGTGTTGCTGTTATTGCTGGCCGGCTGATTTCTGCCACTGCCGGAATTAATCACTGACTCTGCATAAAAGTTAGGCTCTCCGTCAGGATTCAGTCCCTCACCAAGGTCCATAAAAGCTACAATGTTTTTTGCTTCCGTATAGTCATTCTGCCTGTTTACAATCCAAACTTCTATTTGCTGGATCTGAACCTGTGATTCCACGTATGGCATGTTTTCAAGCCATTTGTTATAATTGTCACGGAAAAAATGTGACAGGAAGAAATGACGGTTCACATCGTATTCATCGGCATCAATCTCAAACTCATTAAGCTGGGCTCCTCCCTGAACACTGATCGAAGATGATTCTCCGCGCTGGTGACTTATTACACTTGTGACTGTCAGATGACCGAACTGAAGTTCGGTTTTCAGGCCAAAGAGGCTCTGGCTTCCCGTAATCAAAGTCCCGGGAAGTGAAAAAGAAACATCGCCTGCCTCAATTTTCTTAATTATCTCATCTTCCTTGCCGGCATACTCAAGTTTTGTCTTATTTTCAAAATCAAAGGTGGCGTCTGTATTATAATTTATCCCGACTTCCATTTTATCTCCTATCGATCCTGTAACGCTCATCTGGATCTTTTCCTTAAAAATAAAAGATCCGTTCCTTCTGTTCCTTACGGGAAGAAGCGGGTTATCATATTTTGAAATGTTATACCCAAAAATCAGTTCGGCACTGCCCTGAGGGGTAATGCTGATCACGTCACTCCCGAATACTTTTTCGACTGCCTGGTTGTTGAGTCTGAGATTTTGCATGAATGAAGGCCCCGCCCCCGATTCTTCACGTGACTTTTCACGCCAGTAATCCGTTTCTGTTCTTTTGGCTTCATACAATCTGTATTCCTCCAGTGACATGGAAGCAGGAGTCCGGTAATTTAACTGTCCGACCTTTTCTGAAAACACATATCGCCCTGAAGCCGGATCATAAACAATTGTCTGTTCAACATTCGAAGGCGGCCTGAGCAACATGGGTGAAACGATTCCCGAAGTTGAAAAAGGATAATTATTTTCAGAAATGGGATACCTGAGCTGGAACCTGGATGAATCTCCAGGATTCTGTGCAACAGCTGTTTCCGTCTGAAAAACAATCTTTAGGAAAAAAATAATAAAAGGCAATGCCAATCTGCCTTTTAAAAGTATCTTATGTTCAGTCCTTCCTTGTCTGGTGTACACTTGGAAACAAATTATAACTATAGCAGCTTCAAAGCCTGTTTTATCAATTCTTCAACAGGCAGAGAATTATCTTCTGCCAATAATTTATCGATTACTTTTTCTCCCTGTTTCCTTGAAAAACCGAGAATCTCTAGTGCAGATAACGCTTCTTTCTTTAATGTATTGTCTGCCTGTTTGAATATTTGAGAAATATCTGAGGCTTTGTCAATTTTATCTTTCAGGTCCACAATAATCCTTTGGGCCGATTTTGCACCTATGCCTTTGATGCTTTTCAATGCCTCAACATTTCCCCCG
>JASFVU010000068.1:0-8900 GCA_050049665.1 Bacteroidales bacterium
GGATGGCCGTCCCAATCAGATTGTTGTTCTTGTTAACGTAGGAGCCATATGTAATGAGTGTGCCCATTCCCAGGCTGAGAGAAAAAAATGCATGTCCCAGTGCACTGAGGACCCCTTCAAAGGTCAATTTTGAAAAATCAGGATTAAAAAGAAAATGCAACCCCTCTCCGGCACCTTTAAGTGTAACAGCACGGATGTCGAGGATAATAATGATGACCAGCAATATGGGCATAAGTACTTTGGAATACCTTTCGATCCCCTTCTGGACTCCTATAAATACAATGGCCCCTGTCAGAAACATGAAAAGGATCTGGTAGAACAGCGGCCATACCGGATTGGTAATAAAACTCTCAAAAGAGCCGGCTATTGCTTCCGGGGTGCTGTTGTGAAAGCTGTTGGTTACGGAAAAAACTATGTATTTGATACTCCACCCTGCAACAACACCGTAAAAAGACAATATCAGAAATGCCGCCCCGACACCGAATGAACCGATATACATCCAGGGTGTTCCCGGAGCAAGTTTTTTGAATGCGCCGAATGCATTCCTCCTTGATTTTCGTCCGATGATCAATTCGGAGAGCATAACCGGCAATCCTATTGCCAGGATAAATCCAAGGTAAACAAACAGGAAAGCTGCACCTCCGTAAACTCCTGTAATATAAGGGAATTTCCAGATATTTCCCAGTCCGATCGCCGAACCGGCTGCAGCTGCTATAAGGCCAAATTTACTCGAAAACTGAGGCCTGCTTTTTCTGTGATGAGTCTGTGGCATCCTGATAAATGAATTACCTGTTGATTTTCTCTCACAATATTATATAAAAGACACTTAAAAAAAAAAGCCCTGGTTTACCAAAGGCTTTTTGCATTAAAATGATCAGCTATTTCTGTTAATTGCGGTCAAGGCAATTCAGATCTTCAAAAGCTATTTTCAATCGCTCCACCATGGATTTTTCACCTTCACGCAGCCAGACCCGCGGATCATATTTCTTTTTGTTTGGCTTATCCTCTCCTTCCGGATTGCCTATCTGACCCTGCAAATAATCGTGGTTTGCAGCTTCGTACGCGCGAACGCCATCCCAGAAAGCCCATTGGGTATCCGTATCGATATTCATTTTTATCACACCATAAGAGATCGCTTCGCGGATCTCTTCTCTTGATGAACCCGATCCTCCGTGAAATACGAAATTGACGGGTTTTTCTTCTGTCCCGTATTTCTCCTGTATATATTTTTGTGAGTTATCCAGAATTTTCGGGGTCAGCTTTACATTACCCGGTTTGTAAACACCATGAACATTACCAAACGAAGCTGCGACAGTGAAATTCTTGCTTATCTTGCTCAATTCCTCATATGCATAAGCCACATCTTCGGGTTGGGTATAGAGAAGCGAATTGTCGATACTGGTATTATCAACGCCATCTTCTTCACCTCCGGTAACCCCAAGTTCAATTTCAAGGGTCATGTCAATTTTACTCATTCTTTCCAGGTATTTTTTGCAGGTATCGATGTTATCCCTGATAGGATCTTCGGAAAGGTCAAGCATATGAGAACTGAAAAGCGGTTTGCCATTCGCCTTGTAGTATTTCTCACCTGCATCAAGAAGGCCGTCAATCCATGGGAGCAACTTGCGGGCTGCATGATCGGTATGGACAACAACCGCCACACCGTACAACTCAGCCAGTTTATGAATGCTCTCGGCACCGATAACAGCACCCAGGATGGCTGCTTTATGCCCGTCATTCGATGCGGATTTACCAGCATAAAAAACAGCTCCTCCATTGGAAAACTGTATCATAACAGGGGAATTCACAACTTTGGCAGCTTCTAAAACAGCATTTACGGAATCCGTACTGACAACATTTACAGCGGGCATGGCAAACTGATTTTCTTTGGCAACGGCAAATACTTTTTGCAGGTCTTCTCCAGTGATAACTCCTGGTTTAATTACATCAAAAACTTTTGTCATTATTTTATGGTTTTTTTAGTTAGATAAATAACAAATCAATGATCCTGTTCCTACTTCAGAATATAGTTCAAAAAAAATCACACGACGGCTGAAGTGGAGTGCAAATTTATAACTCTTATCTTAAATAAGAAAATAAACGTTTCCGTTTGATAATTTATTAAGGTGACGGGGGAACTGTACAGAAAAATGTCATGAACACAACTTCGTCAGAAGGGGTATCCTATTCCAAACTGGAATACGACTCTGTCCCCGAATGAGATATCGGCCGATCTGTTGAAATCGATCCACCTGCTTCCTTCCTGAATAGCAGGGTCCCGTAATTTAAATCCGAAATCAGTCCTGATAAGGATCACTGAAAAATCGAATCTTGCACCAAGGCCGGTTCCCACTGCAATTTCCTTGTAGAATCGTTTCCATTCAAAGGAAGATCCAGGCTGGTCATCAGAGATTTTAATGGTCCAGATATTACCTGCATCAATAAAAAACGCACCTTCCAGTTTCCAGAACAACCTGAACCTGTATTCGAGATTGGCTTCAATTTTTATATCGCCCAGGTTGTTGGCATAAGTTCCCGTAGAAATAGTGTCGGGTACAGATCCGGGCCCCAGGGTTCTCGTGCTCCAGGCTCTTATTCCATACGGTCCACCCGAGAAATACATCTTTTCAAAAGGCAGGCTCTGCGATTTCCCCAACGGGTAACCCAGACCTGCAAACAGCCTGTACACAAGCTGATTGTCGGAAGTGATCTGATTGTAAAAGCGCAAATCGATATCACTTTTAACATATTGATAGTAAGGAACATTAAACAGAGTTGAATCATTCTCCGAAGAAGCCAGCCGGTTCACCCCATACAGCAAATTTCCCGCAGATTCAAGGTTTGTTCTTATATAAACGAAATCATTCCGTTTTTCAATCACCTGGTTGGAAAATTCAAATACATACCTCGCCGACAGGATGGTATGGTCCCTGAAACTGTTTTCAAGCGGGGTATCGGCGATGTCCTCCCTGAGAAGTGAGTCCCTTATGCCTACGGGCAGCCAGACATAATTAAAATCAACGGGTATAAGCTGGTGCGTGTTATAAGAATTTCCTTTCCATCTGTATCCGAAAGATGTGCTGGCAATGGTACGAATGTAATCGGGCCTGTCCTGGTAGTTATAGGAAATATTCACCATCGTTCTCGGATTGAACTTGCGGGTAAATTTTTCCGCATTGAACGGTACGAGGAATTTAGGGAATGTCAGCGAGGTTTCTACCCCGAACTCCTTCATTGGATCAAACCTTTCTCTTTTTTCCATGGCCTCAATAGCACCTGTTAATTTAACCTGGAAGTTTTCCGCCCCCCGAAAAAGATTATAATTGTTATAGGATAAATTTGCCCGGGCCCCTAAATCCCCGGCTGAGTTTGTACCTACAATCTCTACCTGGTAGGCTTGTTTTTTTCGCGGAGACAACTCAATTATCTCATTAATATATTTGTATTCACTGGTGTCAACAATCCCGTCATCCAGTTCATTAAAACGGATATTAATGATCCTGAAAAGTCCCAGAGACGAATAGTTACTATATGTTTTTTTTACATCGCCAAGGTGATACATTCTTCCCGGATTCATTAAATTGGGATGCAATACCGCATTCGGCCTTATTTTATGTTTACCTGAATAAATTATGTGGTTCCTCCCTTTATCTACCGTATCCGCTTTTTGTTTTTCTTTCTCTGACAAATTACTGAAATAGGTGAAATTGGTATGGACAAAAGTCTCATTGATCCTGTACTGATAATGATGTTTTACTTTGGTCTCCGGATCGGGATAGCCACTGATATTTTCCTTGATGGTTATGGTCAGGTTTACCTGTTTGTTGACTCCCGACTCAACCGCTTCATAAAAAATATATTCTTTATTGAACTTAAAATACCCGTTATTTTTCATAAACGTTTCCAGCCGGTGTCTTTCCGCCTGCAGAATTTCCTTGTCGAACCTCTCCCCTGCCCTGATCAGGCAGTTGTTAGTATCGGACAGGATCAGGTCAGTGACTCCCTGATCCTCGAATTTATAGGTGATCTTCCCTATGATATGGGGCTCTCCCAAAGAAATTTCGTGGATGATCTCAGCCCTTTTTTTTCTCAGAATAACGGAATCTGCAACGCTGGCTTCATAATATCCTCTGTTCTGAAGGTATTTCCGGTATTGTTCGGTCGTGCTCTCAACAAGGATCGGATCATATACAACCGGCTCCTCCCCTATCTTTCTGAACCATGTGGCCGGAAATCGTTCCTTGGAGGGCGAAGCAAGATTATAGAGAAACAAATGGAATTTAAATCCCAGGATCGTCTTGTTGGGGCTTTGTTTTTCGTATCTTTTTATCTCTTTTTTATCGAGTTCTTTTGAATCCAGTCCTATTTCCGTTTTGTCCAGCAGGTATTCTCCTTCCGGCAGTCTTCTCACAGGCGAACAGGATGCTGTAAGGATAACAGTGCCAAGCATTATTAAACAGGTATTTTTAAAAGGAATATATAATCTCCTGAAGAGCAATTTATACGGCGTTAATTTGTTATTTTCGTCCAAAGATAAATCTTTGTAGCATGCAAAGTACATTGAAAATAAATTTACATCGGTTAGATATTCGGTTTTCAGAACTCGTTAAGACTATTATACTTGATCAGTAAACAACAAATAAAATACATTCGTCAGTTACAACAAAAAAAGTACCGTGATGAAAATGATGTGTTCCTGGCTGAAGGGTTTAAGATAGTAAACGAGGCCATTCATTCAGATCCGGGGCTGCTGAAAAACCTGATCTATACGGATGAAAGTAAAGCAAAGGTGGATTTTCAGCTACTCCGGAAAAACACCATTCTGACAGAAGTAAACCCTTCAGAGTTCAGCAGGATCACCTTGCAGTCCAGTCCGCAGGAACTCATGGCCATCCTGAAAAAGCCAAAAAAAGTACTTCCTCCCGTATCCCGTACAGGTGATCTGTCTATTGTACTTGACAAACTGCAGGATCCGGGTAATTTCGGCACCATCATACGTCTGGCAGACTGGTTTGGAATACATCACATATTCTGTTCTCCCGATACGGTCGACTGTTATAACCAGAAAGTCGTACAATCCAGTATGGGAGCTATCTTCAGAGTTTCTGTCCACTACATCGATCCGGAACCTTTTTTAAAAAAAATAAAAGAACATAGTGATCAAACCATATACGGCACATCTTTAAACGGGCAGGATCTGTTCAGCACGGATCTGTCAGCTCCTGCCATAATACTTTTTGGTAATGAATCGGGGGGTATTTCCGGAAATGTATCCGCCCTGACTGATAAACAACTCTCGATCCCTCATTTCAGCCTGAATAAGAACAGGACCGAATCACTGAATGTATCGGTTGCCGCGGCCATCATTTGCTCGGAATTCCGTCGCCGGCACGGAGGATCTATTCAAAATGGAACGAAACGACGACCATATGGGACTTGATGCTGTTGATGTAAGTGGTATACTTCTCAAATTCAGGAGGTAATTCTCCGTTTCTGTCACTTCCCCTGAGAATATTTGATAAGCCGAAAGAGTATTTGATCTCCGTTGCAAACTTAAAGAAGGTAAGGTAAAAATCCATGCCAAACCCGATCTCTCCATAGATATCAAACGGATTGATCATGATCAGCTGATCTTCCAGATCATATTCCTTCTTGACAGCAAGGTCGTACCTCATATTACCACCCCCTATTAAATAGGGCCTGAAATTATTCAGCCGTTTTGATTTGTATTTCACAAGCAACGGAAGTTCAAGGTAAGACGACTCTACCTTATAATTTTTACCAGCCGGATAAAAAGGCTGTGAAGCGGAAGGTTGTTCAAAATACATAAATCGTTCTCCGAAAGAAATGCCCGGCAATGCCCTCAGATCAAAATTTTCAGCAAGCCTCAGGTTTGCAATGGCATGAATGTTAATTCCCGGGGCCGCTTCCTTAAGCCCTATATACACGCCATTCATAACGGCAATTTCATTGTGTTCAATTCTGTAATCCATGACATTCAACCCAAGTGAAAAACCGAAATGGATCAGTTTATCGTCATGTGTCGGGTCATTTTTTACTTTGGCTTTCTGTCCGAAAAGGCATGTGGTTACAAATATCAGAACAATATGAGATATGATGAGTTTTTTCAAGATATTGTCGGTTTTACTACAAAACGTTGAGGGCTCTAAAATAGTATTTTTCTCATGAAACAAGCAAAATTTTTATTAATCGCAAAACCGCAGACCGGGTATCTTATGAAGATTTACAGACGGCCGGATCCTGCTGCAACCTGTTATTATCTGTTTAGATTTTATCCGTATACAATAGATAACAGGAGGCAAATACCCTGATACCGGAAATCGAAAAAGCGTTAAAAAACAAATCCGCATACTGGTTTATATTTTTTACTTTTGGCAATCATCATTTAATAAACTTATGTATACATACGAATACCTGCTTGACTTCACCAACAAGGTTTTTATAAAAATGGGATGCGCCCGCGACGATGCGGAAAAGGCATCAAAAGTATTCCTTGCTGCCGAGCTGCGGGGACTTGCTTCGCATGGCATGATCCGGATAAAAGACTACTATCAGCTCTGGAAAGCAAACAGGATAAATACAAAACCCGAGGTGCGGATCACTCATGAAACGCCAAGTACCGCAGTGGTAGATGGAGACGGTGCCATTGGGATGATAGCCGCAACAAGATCTATGGAGATCGCCATTGAAAAGGCAAAAAAGAGTGGTTCGGGATGGGTCTCAACCAGGGGATCAAACCATTTCGGGATTGCAGGCTATTACGCTATGATGGCCCTCGAACACGACATGATCGGGCTCACAATGACCAATGCCAATCCACTTGTTGCCCCGACATTCTCTGTCAGCCGGTTGCTGGGAACAAATCCGATTGCCGTTGCCGTTCCGGCAGGAAAACATCCTCCTTTTGTAGCCGATTTTTCAACCACCCCTATTGCCAGGGGTAAACTGGCCGTTGCGGAAAAAAAAGGAGAAAAAACGCTGTTGGGTTATGTCCAGGACTCCCGGGGAAACCCCAGTGAGGACCCGGCAATATTAAAAGAAGGCGGATCGATGCTCACACTTGGAGGAGATTATGAGCACGGCAGCCATAAAGGATATTGCATGAGTGCGGTCGTGGATATTTTCAGTGCGGTTCTTTCGGGAGCTAATTTCGGCCCGTTTGTCCCTCCTTCTGTTGCTTACCTGCCGGTCCTTGATGAGAAGGTCGGTGAAGGAACCGGACATTTTTTCGGTGCCATGCGAATAGATGCATTTCAGCCGGCCGAAGCATTCAGGAACAAGATGGACAAATGGATCGACACCTTCAGAAATGCCAAGAGCGCTCCCGGCATGCCCCGTGTGAAAATTCCGGGGGATATCGAAAGAGAAAAAGAAGAAATGATCAGAAAAGAAGGAATACAGATCATTCCGGCTGTTTTGAAGGACCTTGCCGAAATAGCCAAAGCACTGGAAGTGGAATTTGAAGTGAAAGAGTGAAGCAGGTTTTTAGCTTTTGGCTTGTTAGCAATTGGTGTGACAAACCAAAAGTCAACTACCTAATAGCTAATAAGCTAACAACCCAACAAGCTTCTAATAAACAAAAAGCTACTCATCATTATTCATAAATCCCTGCTTTTCCAGCACGTTTAACAGGGCTTTTGAAAAAGCGATATTGTCTTTTTTCGTATACCTGTTATCGGTGAAGATCTGGGCCAGGGTTTCCTTTTCATTTTCAATAAGCAGTTGTTTTGTCATTTCCAGTGATTCCTTTTCCTTATAGATCCTGTCGATCTGGTCATTCGTATAATCATGGTATATTTCGGAATGAATAACACCATCAGGAGGCAGGCGGTCTGTCAAACCCGGTGATTCAGCGGGATAACCGATAACAAGTGTTGTCACAGGCACGACATATTTCGGCAGCTCCAAAATGTCAATGATCTGTTCGGCCATGTAAGTAGTGGTCCCCAGATAGCAAATCCCGAGGTCAAAAGATTCAGCGGCCAGTGCCACATTCTGTGCAACAAGGAGAGCATCGATCGCTGCTGTAAAAAATGAGAGAAAATTATCATATCCGGGCTTAGCATTCCGGTAATTACACCATTTTACAAACCTGTTGAAATCGGCACAAAAGGTAACGACAACCGGCGCCTGTCTGACCATGTCCTGTTTAAAATGCATCTCCCATAACCTGGCCCTGAGTTCCTTTTTGGTTGTAACAATCATACTGTAAACCTGCATATTCCCCGTTGTTGAGGCCCTGGTCCCGGCATAAAGGATCTTTTCAAGCATCTCCGGGGGAACGGGTTTATCTGAAAATCTCCTGATGGATCTGTGTTTGTTAATTATTTCAAGCATATGGATTCTTTATAATTTGTATACAAATCTATAAATTTAGAGTCAATATGGCGATGCAATAGAAATAAAGCCGGACCCGTTATAAAAACAGGTTATGGTTTGACAAAACACTTGATATATTTTATTAAAAACGCAACAAGCTGATAATTATCGACGTATATATTTCGGAAATTAAGGGATAATTAATAAATTAGGTAGAACAAAACTATTTAACATGAAAAGGATCGTGAATTTAATCGCTGCCGTGTTATTGGTTACTATCTTATGTATGTCATGCAGTAAACATGTATGTCCGGCATACTCCGATAATCCGGATACGGAAAAAACCTGTGACACTGTCCGCGGCTAAACACGCTTTTAATGTTTGGTGAAGTGCTATCTTTATCCCATGACATGTTTCACTTTATAAACAAATTATGAAAATTAAAGCAATCATTCTGGCCATCACCATTTTATTAGGGATCATAGCTGTTTCGTGTGGTGCCTCGAAAACTTGTCCTGCTTACGGAAAAGTTACTACAGAACAACCAGAAGAATCACAT
>JASFVU010000069.1:0-8837 GCA_050049665.1 Bacteroidales bacterium
TGTTAAATTACAAAACGGGACCGAAATTCCGTGTGATCTGGCTGTGGTGGCTATCGGAGTGAAACCGAATACCGAACTGGCCCGGAATGCAGGGATCGAAACCGGAGAACTCGGTGGCATAAAGGTGAACAGGTATATGCAGACTTCCGATGAGGATATCTATGCAGCAGGAGATTGTGTGGAAGTGGAGAACCTGATAACAGGTAAGAATGTTCTGGCACCATACGGGGATCTGGCTAACCTGCAGGGCAGAGTGGCAGGTGAGAATGTGATCAAAGGGAATGTAGCAGCATTTTCCGGCACCATCCAGACAGGGATATGCAAGATATTTGATTATGGTGTAGGGATCACGGGATTATCGGAAGAAAGGGCGAAAGAGGCCGGCATCAATTATGTGAAAGTGCTGAATGCGAGTCCGGATAAACCGGGTTTTATGAGTGGCAAGTTGTTGGTTACAAAACTGATAGCCGACAAGACCACCGGTAAAATACTGGGAGCACAATGCCTGGGTCCGGGAGATGTGAGCAAGCAACTGGCTGTCTGGGCTACTGCCATTAAGGGCGAACTCACTGTAGACGACATGGTAAACAATGACCTGCCTTATGCACCGCCGTTTTCTCTGGCCATTGATCACAGCATAGCCACTGCACATATCCTTCAGAATAAGATGAAAGGAATATTTGAAGGTATTTCGGCTGTGGACCTGAAAGAAAAACTCGAAAGGAAGGAAGACCTGTTTATCCTGGATACTCGCGGACCTGACGAATACGAGGAAACGAGGCTGGGGATCGGAGAAACATTGATCCCGATAGGGATGTTGCGCAAACGTTTGAACGAATTGCCGGATAATAAGGACACAGAGATCATCACCTATTGTAAGATCTCCCTGAGAGGCTATGAAGCTGCTGTTCTTCTGAAAGCCCATGGATATAAACAGGTAAAAGTGCTCGAAGGAGGTATCATGGCCTGGCCTTTTGAAAAGGAAAAGTAAACTACCAGACATGTATCATACAATTTTACAGAAACAGGCTCTTTTTGTGATGATAATATACCTGTGATTCTTATTATTATATTAAATAATAATTTTTATATAAGAATTATTCCTATTTAAGAATAATTTACTATATTTGTATATCAGTATAAAACGAGTATGATTTTTATATGATCATTTGAATGCAAGACATAGTTGAATAAGAACAAAACAAGCATTTGAATCTGATATCCGAAGATTGTCGGTTTCAGATTCAGGGAAAAACTTGATACTATAATATTAACTTAAAATTGGAAATTATGAAAAATACAAATCGATTCGGATTTTCTGATGATTATGTATCATCAGCAATAGACAAGCTCAATGAACTCCTGGCAGACGTTCAGGTTTTTTATATGAATGTCCGCGGGTTTCACTGGAACATTAAAGGCAACAAATTTTTTATACTTCACGAGAAATTCGAGGATCTTTATAATGAACTGGCGGAGAATGCAGATGAGATCGCCGAACGCATCCTTATGCTGGGAGGCAAGCCGGTGCATGCCTTTTCGGATTATCTGAAAATGTCAAAACTCGGTGAGGTAAAGGATCAGGATACCGATACCGGGACGGTTAAAAATGTTTTGGAAAGCATGAAGCTATTACTGTCAAAAGAAAGAGAGATCAGCGTTGAGGCTGCTGATGCGGGTGATGAAGGAACAGTTGATCTGGTGA
The DNA here is from genome assembly GCA_050049665.1 of Bacteroidales bacterium. Classification (GTDB taxonomy): domain Bacteria; phylum Bacteroidota; class Bacteroidia; order Bacteroidales; family UBA10428; genus UBA10428. The sequence continues at coordinate 1,706 of JASFVU010000069.1, forward strand.
CAGGCTTTATCTCTTCACAGGAGAAAAAAGTCTGGATGTATGATGCATTCCTGTCATAACTTACTTTACCGATCCATACAAAGGCAGGCAGTTGTTGATTTAAGATCAATTGTCTGAAAAGTTAAAAATGAGTATGGTAAATGAAAGAGACTGTTTTATAAAGGCAGTCTCTTTTTATTTCAGGAATATCCGATATTCGTCGCGGATTTTGGATTTTAACATAGAAACTCACGTTCATTTAATAATATCAAAAAATAGAATATCTTTACAGCAGGTTCATTCAAATGATGAAATATTAGGATACCCGGTATGACGGGTTTAATAGGGAACCATGTGATTCCGGCTGACTGCCGGAAGAATCATGGGCTGACGCGCAACTGTGAGTCCTTTTAAGTTTCACAAAACCATTGCCACTTTGTTAAAAGAAGCATTTAAGGAAACTTGTTTTATGAAAACTTCGCAATACGAGGGAAGGCATTGTGAAATGGGATAAGCCAGGAGACCTGTCTTAATATGTTTGAATGATATTTGCTTTCGCGGAATAAAGCAGGTATCGGAATTACCTCTTAATTACCTTCATTATTTTATCCGCGTGAGCATACAATTTTAATGTTGCACATTTAAAACTTTGAGTATGCTTACACACAACCTTGGGTACCCTCGTATTGGTGCCCGGAGAGAACTTAAAAAAGCCTGTGAAAATTACTGGGCAGGAAAAATCGGTGAACAGGAATTGCTGAACGCCGGTCGACTTGAACGACAGAAGAACTGGAAAATTCAAAAAGACCTGGGAATCGACCTTATCCCATGTAACGATTTTTCATTTTACGACCACGTTCAGGATATGTCTTTTATGCTGGATGCCATTCCCGACCGTTACAGGCCGCTGGAAGGCTTCCTGCCGGAAACGGATGTCTATTTTGCCATGTGCAGAGGGTACCAGCAGAACGGTTATGACATCATTGCAATGGAAATGACCAAATGGTTCGATACCAACTACCATTACTTAGTGCCGGAATTTCAAAAAGGCCAGAAATTCAGTCTGAGAAATAACAAAGTATTAAGCGAGTTCCTGGAAGCCAGAGAATTTGGTGTCTCCAGGCCAAAGCCTGTTTTTATCGGTCCCGTAAGTTTTTTACTGTTGGGAAAAGAAAAAGGCAAAGATTTTCAACGCATGGAGCTGATCACCGGATTACTTCCGGAGTATATGAAAATATTCAGTGAATTGCAGGACCAGGGGTGTGAGTACATCCAGCTCGATGAACCTTTTCTTGTTACCGACCTGAATGACGAGATACGTTCGGTCTACAGCTATACATACCGGGAAATAAACAAAAAATTTCCGGATATCAGATTTATACTCGCCACCTACTTCGGTGATCTTGGAGATAACCTTGAACTGGCAACGAATCTCCCTGTGGATACCCTGCATATTGATCTGGTAAGAGGGGAGGATCAGATCAAAGACATTCTTACCCGGATTTCTCCTCACAATAATCTTTCATTGGGAATAATTGACGGAAGAAACATCTGGAAGAATAACCTGCAGAAATCACTGAACATGATTCATAAGGTAACCTCCGGATTAAATGAAAACAGGGTAATGTTAGCTCCCTCATGTTCATTGCTCCATGTGCCCTATGATCTTGATAATGAGCAGAAAATGCCTTCCGATATAAAAAAGTGGCTGGCGTTTGCACGCCAGAAGATCGAAGAACTGGTTTCTCTGAAGGAACTGTCGGAGGAAGAACCTTCTGCAAAAGCAAAGGCCCGGCTTATTATTAATGAAGAAGATATAATATCAAGAAAAATATCGAAGAAAGTAAATGTCGCGTCAGTAAAGCAAAAAACAGAAAAAATTATTAGCAGTGTATTTTCAAGGGAAAATCCTTTCAGCAGCAGGAAACGGAAACAAGAGCAAAAGCTGGGTCTGCCGCTTTTCCCTACGACAACCATTGGTTCCTTTCCGCAGACGACCGATATCAGAAAGAAAAGAAGGGAATATTCCAACGGGCATATCGATGGCATTTCCTATGAAAATTATATGAAAGGGGAATTGGTCAAAGCTATACGCTGGCAGGAAGAAGCGGGAATCGACGTATTGGTACATGGTGAGTTTGAACGTAATGATATGGTTGAATATTTTAGTGAAAAATTGAATGGTTTTATATCTACGGAGAACGGTTGGGTGCAGAGTTATGGTTCCAGGGGAGTGAAACCGCCGGTTATCTTCGGCGATGTTAGCCGTAAAGGGCCCATGACCGTGAAGTGGAGCAAATTTGCTCAATCGCTTACGGATAAGAAAGTGAAAGGCATGCTGACAGGACCGGTTACAATACTTCAATGGTCTTTTGTCCGTGATGATCAGGCACGTATGCTGACTGCTTTCCAGATTGCTCTTGCACTGAGAGAGGAAGTCCTTGATCTGGAAAAAGCAGGTATTGATATCATTCAGATCGATGAACCTGCTTTGAGAGAAGGCTTGCCGCTGAAAAAGAGGGACCGGGGAAAATACCTGGACTGGGCGGTGAAATCATTTCGTGTCTGTTCATCCGGTGTAAAGGATGAAACACAGATCCATACGCATATGTGTTATGCGGAATTTGAGGATATCATGAATGCTATAGCGGATATGGATGCAGATGTAATTACCATTGAGACTTCCCGTTCGCAAATGGAACTCCTGGATACTTTTGCTGAGTTTAACTATGCAAATCAAATCGGACCGGGAGTATATGATATACATTCTCCCAGGATTCCCGGTGTGAAAGAGATGGAACATTTGATCGAAATGGCCATGCAGTATATTCCCAAAGAGAATCTTTGGATAAACCCCGATTGCGGATTAAAAACCAGAAAGTGGGAAGAGGTAAAGCCTGCCCTGATAAACATGGTTAAAACAGCGGCAAATCTGAGAGAGAAAGTGAAAACTAACGTATAATATAACCGTTTCAGTTCGAAATTGAATTTGAATGAAAAAAAATATGAGAAGGCAGTTTGTCCCCGGTATGGTAATACATTTAGCTGCACCTGTGGGATAGATTGCTGGTGTTTTGAGGTAGAAATACCTGAACACGTATCCAATTATATTTAACGCCACTATGAAGGATGTTTATGTGAAAATTGCATTAACAGATTGAAGTCATGTTGTTAGTTTTTCATGGTAGTTCAATGTAAACCTGAAAGGGCGAACCAGACATCTTTGCTTAGTGAGCGTGAAATAGAAGTTTTAAAAGCTATAGTACAGGGACACTCCAACAAGGAAATAGCAGATATGCTTTGTATCAGCATCAATACCGTCATCACTCACAGGAAAAACATTACGGATAAATTGAGTATAAAAACAATTGCAGGGCTTACGGTTTATGCCATCATGAACAACTACATCAGCCTTGACAGTCCGGAACATTAATAAGACGGACCGGTGTTTTCACCAATCATCCGGATGAATGCAGTATCGGGTTGTTTGCACTGTTCCAGCTTTTCCTTTGTTTCGGGGTAGCGGTATGTTTGCCTGTTGAGGTAATTGCTTATCAGCAGGGATTGCATATTACCGGTGAGCAGTTTCCGGATGGCAAATTTCGGAGGTATTTCGAACTGTCTTTTTCCTCGGGCTGGCTATGGCCTTTTGCACAATAAACCGTAGCCAGCTGTACAGGGTTTTATTAACAATGAAAACCGGGAGCAGATAAGGAATGTACGATCCTTCCCCGCGTATTGTTCAAAACCCGGTTAAAATTAGTTTATAATTGGCTTAAATTTGTTTAAGCTTTACTGGTTTCCCGTGTTGTGTTCTCACATGCCGGGAATAAAAGGGAATCCGGTGATCCCGTCTCAGGCGGGAAATTCCGGAGCTGTCCCCGCAGCTGTAAGTCAGAAAAAGTGTTTCGGAAACCCTTGCCACTGACCGCAAATCATGGTTGGGAAGGCCTCCGGGACAAGACAAGCCAGAAGACCTGCCGGTAAGTTGAACCTTAGCTTTCGGGTGAAAGGCAAATGGGAGTGATACTTTGCACGTATACCATCCTCAGTGTTTTTCCGAAGATTGCATTTGATTTACTAACCTTAAAATGTTATTGAATGAACAAAAATGCAACTTTAACGAACGGGACCATTATCAAACGTGATGGTCAGCAGGTACCTTTTGATGCTGAAAAGATATCTTTTGCCATTTTTAAAGCCTTACGAGCGGTTGGGAAACCGGACCGCCACAGGGCCGGTGAATATTGTCACCAGGTTGTTCAGGATCTTGATATGGACAAGAGGAAAGAGCCACCGACGGTAGAAGAGACCCAGGATCTGGTTGAAAAAACACTCTTTGAAAACAAGGAATACAATGCAGCCAAAGCCTATATCATATACAGATATCAGCATCAGAACATCAGGGATGCAAAAGAGATCTTTTCCAACGTAGAGATCATTGAGGATTATATTAACCTGAAAGATTGGCGTATTAAGGAAAGTGCGAACTCCACCTATTCCCTGCAGGGTCTGAACCAGCATATTTCAACCATTGTCAGTTCACAATACTGGCTTAACCGGATATATCCCAGAGAGATTGCCGATGCTCACAAGCAGGGAAAGGTCCACATCCATGATCTGGGGTTTTTAAGTGTTTATTGTGTGGGATGGGATCTCGAAGATCTGTTGCTTTGCGGTTTTAAGGGTGTGGAAGGAAAAACACAAAGCAAACCGGCAAAACATCTTCGTACGGTATTCGGGCAAATAGTGAATTTCTTTTACACCATGCAGGGAGAAGCGGCAGGAGCCCAGGCTTTTTCAGACTTCGATACCTATCTGGCTCCTTTTATACGGTATGATAATCTGGAATATCACCATGTAAAACAATGTCTTCAGGAATTCTTTTTTAACATTAACGTACCCACCCGTGTAGGATTCCAGACTCCGTTTACCAATGTAACCCTTGATTTGAAAGTTCCCGGTTTTCTAAAGGAACAGCCGGTTATAATCGGAGGAGAACTGCAGAAAGAGACTTATGGTGAATTTCAGAAAGAACTGGATATATTCAATAAGGCTTTTGCAGAAGTAATGCTTGAGGGTGATTCAAATGGAAGTGTATTTTCTTTTCCCATTCCAACCTACAACATTACAGCCGATTTTGATTGGGAGAACCCGGATTATGAACCCATCTGGCAAATGACTGCCAAGTATGGCATCCCTTATTTTTCAAATTTTGTGAATTCCGACATGAACCCTGATGATGTACGCAGTATGTGCTGCCGGCTGCGACTGGACAAAAGGGAGTTGCAGAAAAGAGGAGGAGGCCTTTTTGGAGCGAATCCGCTGACGGGTTCGATAGGCGTTGTTACTGTCAATATGCCTAAGCTGGGATATGAGTCCAGATCGGAGGATGATTTTTTCAACCGGTTGTCATGGCTTATGGAAATGGCAAAGAACAGTCTTGAGATCAAACGAAAGGTTATTGAAAGGCTTACGGCTGAAGGATTATATCCCTATTCAAGATTTTATCTCAGACACCTGAATAAGAAAAACGGTTCCTACTGGAGCAATCACTTTTCAACCATAGGGATAGTCGGGATGAATGAATGCTGCCTGAATTTTAACGGTTTTTCCGTCGGAGAAAAAGAAGGCCATGAATTCACAATAAAAGTGATGGATTTTATGCGTGGCAGACTGGAACAATTCCAGGAAGAGACAGGTCATAACTATAATCTGGAAGCAACGCCGGCCGAAGGCACTTCTTACCGGCTGGCACGGATAGATAAAGTACAGTATCCCGATATCATTGTGGCGAATGACGAAGCATATAAAAACGGAAGTGAGCCCTATTATACGAATTCAACACAGCTTCCTGTAAATTATACGAGCGACCTTTTTCATGCTCTTCGTTTGCAGGACGACATACAAACCAGGTATACCGGAGGGACCGTATTCCATACATTTCTGGGAGAAACCCAGTTGCCTGTCGGTTCGGTGAAACAACTGATCCGAAAGATCACTTCTAAATTTCACCTGCCTTATATAACCCTGTCACCCACATTCAGCATTTGTCCCGATCACGGATACCTTTTCGGGGAACACCCAGTATGTCCGAAATGCAGGATGCATGGCAAAGATCAGGCTTGTACCGTATTTTCAAGGATCGTAGGGTATCTTCGTCCGGTAGAACAATGGAATGAAGGGAAACAGGCGGAATTTAAACAACGGGTACTGTTTGACAGAAGCCTGGAGAATGAAGCAGGGCATATCACCAGACCGGTTGATGCAGCGAAAGAAGCCGTATTGTATGAAGAAAAATAAACAGAAAACAGCACCTTTGTTATGCTGGGATGTTTATTATGGCGGTATTCAGCAATATATGGAATCTGATGGATTGCCTGTTGGCGGTTTCCTGGAACAGAGCCTGATCGATTACCCCGGAAACATTTCGGCTGTTGTTTTTACCCAAGGTTGTAATTTGAGGTGTGAATATTGTCATAACCCCGGACTGGTGTTTCCGGATAAGTTTCAAAGATCGGGAAGGACGGATATCAAGTATATTCTGAGTTGGATACGGGACAATAAAGAGTTGTTGGATGCAGTAGTCGTTACAGGAGGTGAACCGACAATCCATGATTTTCTCCCGGGCTTTATCAGCCGGATCAGGAACCTTGGCCTGAAGGTTAAGCTGGACACCAACGGAACCAATTCTGAAATGCTTGAGAATCTGATTATCGGGAAACAGGTTGATTACATTGCCATGGATATCAAGGCTCCGTTAAACTTGTCAAGCTACAGGGAAGTAGCAGGTAATTCCATGAACAGGTCCTTAATAGGAAAAATAAAAAGATCAGTGGATCTTATCATCCGTTCAGGCATTGATTATGAGTTCAGGACAACGCTTTTGGGAAATTATCATACAACAGACAGCATAAAAGAAATCGCAGCAGTTCTTTCAGGGAAGCTGTACCTGCAGAATTTTCAGTATTCCGAAGGCATTATGCGGAAAGATCTGATCCCTTTTCCCGGTTTTGACAAACTGGGAAGGGCAATTGTTAAATCGACGGTTATAGAGATAAGAAAATAACCCTGTTCTACCCGTTCATTTTTGTATTAAGGGTTCCTTGCTGACTGAAATTCCCTGTCCGTTAAGTACGTTGTATTCGCTGTC
>JASFVU010000070.1:0-8788 GCA_050049665.1 Bacteroidales bacterium
TTGTTAGTCGAACAATCCCGATAGCAGAGCGTATCGGGATAGTCAAGTATTGACGGATAACAATTCGGATACTGAATCTACAATAACAGGAGCAATATATTCCAGGAACGAAGTGAACTGGAATTTGTTAGTCGAGCCCTGCCAGCCGGCAGCCTGGGTCGAGCTTCTTCTCCATAGTAAAACTACGAAGGAGGAGCACTGCGAGATAGTTCATTTCAGCCAAATAGTTTTCCGGACAATCATGATTTTTCCGCTTATCTTGTTTACCGATATTAAATTGTTTTCTGTGAGCCGGTTTCTGGAAAAGAATATACCTTTACTTTTTTCTTGAAAATGTTATTCTGATAAACAATGTATTCGGGAAGGCTTAGCTACATATTACCTGCCACTCTATTTATTCAGTTCTTATGTTGTCGGTTAACGGCTCAGGATTCAACATACCACAGTTTATTGAATAATTACGATGTCACATTTTATTTTCTTGACCTGGAAGTAAATAATACCTCCATAGATCTCTCCGGATGTGTTACTGTTCAGGCGGTTCTGGTAAATCCTGAAACAGATACACTTGTTCTTGAACTGATTGATGAGGTGACCGTAGATTCTGTATTGCTGGATGGAGATAATCTGCCGTTCAGCCATTCGGACGATTTTGTGATATTTGCCCTGCCACCGGGCTATCAGGAAGAAGACCTGCTTGAAATGAAAGTATTTTATAACATTACCGGCATTGAAACCAACAGGCGGCTTGGCATTTTTAACAGGGAAACAAGTGACGGGAAACAGGTAACCTATACGTTATCGGAACCTTACTATGCAAAAACATGGTTTCCCTGCAAGCAGGTGTTATCCGATAAAGCCGATTCCGTATATGTTTTTTTGACCATGGCGGATACATTAATGGCCGGATCAAATGGATTGTTAACTCATGTTGAACCCCTTGGGAATGACAGGAAAAGATATGAATGGAAATCATATTATCCTGTTGCTTATTATCTGCCTTCTTTTTCCGTGGCAAACTATATGGATTATAGTTTTATGGCTTCTGCCGGTGACGGAGATTCGGTACTGATTCAAAATTATATTTACAACGACAGCATTTATTTTCTGAAAAACAAAGAAGATATCGATGCAACGGCTGATATAATGGAGGTCTTCTCGGAAGCCATGGGGCCTTACCCTTTCAGAAAGGAGAAATACGGTCATTGTATCAGTCCCCTCGGCGGAGGCATGGAACATCAGACAATGACGACTCTGGGGAATTTTTCTTTTGAACTGGTAGCTCATGAACTGGCACATCAGTGGTACGGTGATTATGTCACCTGTGTCGACTGGCAGAATATATGGATCAATGAAGGATTTGCCAGTTATGGAGAATACATTGCTATTGAAAGGTTAAGATCCGAAGATGAAGCGGTTAACTGGCTCGTATATGCTCATGATCTGGCTATGTCATCGCAGAACAGCAGCATTTTTGTACCCAAAAGTGAACTGGAAAATGTAAGTCGGATATTTGACTATTCCCTGACATACAGGAAAGGTGCTTCCATCATTCATATGATACGGCATGAGGTCGGTGATGAACTTTTTTTCAACATATTAAGGCAATTCCTTAATGATTATTCCGATTCGGTCGCTACGGCAGATGATTTTAAAAATACTGCTGAACAGGTTTCAGGCTGGGATTTTGATGTTTTTTTCCAGCAATGGTTTTACGGGACAGGTTATCCTGTACTTGATGTGGCATGGGAAAGCCGGAATGATTCTTTGTATATCTACCTCGATCAGACGGGAAGCGATCCTTCGGGAACGCCCTTTTTTAATATCCTGGTCGATTTTAAGATTGAGTACTTTGGCGGTGATACCCTGGTTCAATTCAGGCAGGAGAATGCTTCGGAAACATTTGTCATGCCCTTTCAGGAAAGGGTATTCAGAATAACTCCCGATCCGGACGATTGGTTGTTAAGAGAAATAAGGGGAGTATACAGGATTTTACCGGATACCAGTGTACATTACCATATGTTTCCGAATCCTGCGGAAAACATAGTTTATATCGAACATTACAAGATCGGATTGCCATTTTCCGTGAAAATTTATAACCTGAATGGTATATTGCTCAGAGAGACAGAAGAACGAGGTGTGTTTGCCGAAATGGATCTTTCCGATCTTAGCGCGGGCATCTACAATGTTGTTGTGTCTGATGACAACGGGCACAAAGAAATTTTTCAGCTGGTGAAACTTTAACTTTTCATTTTTAGAATAATTTCGCTTCTTTGTCTTTCATTATCCATGAAGAGTATAAAGAAAGTTCAGATGTTTGAATTGCTTAAAAGAAATTCATTTTTTTTGATTCCTTTATTGATTGTATGGTTATCATTAATTCCTGTATTCCTGTCGTTTAACAAGATTGAGATCCACCTTTATCTGAATCGGTTTAATTCAGACTTTGCCGATGTGTTTTTCAGGTATGTGACCGCTTTGGGCAGTGGATTGGTGGTTGTGATCGTTGGTGTTTTTTACCTTTTTATTTCTTTCAGGAGATCGTTTATACTCATTTCTTCGGGTCTGTTGGCCGGTTTGCTGGTACAGGTACAGAAACGATTGATATTTCCCGGTATGTTACGGCCTTTTATGTACCTCAAAGGTACTGCCGGATTTCATATCGTTGAGAATATTGATCTTCATGCGAACTATAGTTTTCCTTCCGGTCATTCGGCAACAGCCTTTGCATTGTGTTTTTCTTTTGCAGCCTTTTCCGGGCGACCGTGGTTAAAGTTTATGCTGTTGGTCCTATCCGGGCTGATCGCATTCTCCAGGATTTATCTTTCTCAGCATTTCCTGATCGATGTGTATTTCGGTTCAATGACGGGAGTTCTGTCGGCAGGAATTATGTATCATTATATTTGCAGGATCCGTACCGGCTGGATTGACGGATCGGTATATGGCATGTTAAAACGGGATAAAGGAAAATGAACAAACGGGATACCATCATTCAATTAATAATAATTCTGGCAGGAGGCCTGTTGTTCATCCCTTTAAACGGGAATTTGAACCTGTTCGACTGGGATGAACTGAACTTTGCCGAATCGGCCCGGGAAATGATCCTTACCGGTGACTACCTGAATGTCAGGATCTATTTCAGTCCTTTCTGGGAAAAGCCCCCGTTGTTTATCTGGTTGCAGGTTCTGTCCATGAAATTGTTCGGGATAAATGAATTTGCTGCCAGATTTCCAAATGCGATTTGCGGAGTTGTTACATTGACAGTAATTTATCATCTGGGAAAAAAACTCTATGATTTTCGTTTTGGAGTGATCTGGGTGATCACATACGTTTGCTCCCTGTTATCGTTCTTTTATTTTAAATCAGGGATCATAGACCCGTGGTTCAACCTGTTCATTTTTTCAGGAATATTTTTCTGGGTATTTGCATTTCGTTCAAAGCAATTAAAACAGGAATACTTGCTGGTATTTTTTTCAGCCTTATCGATCGGTCTGGCAATTCTGACAAAAGGTCCGGTAGCTTTTCTGTTGTTTGGCTCAATTGCCTGCATTTTGATCCTTTTCAATGGCTTCAGGATCGGAATTCACTTGAAAAGCATTCTGATCTTTGTTTTTACTCTTGTGTTTACCGGCGGCTTTTGGTTTATCCTTCAGATCATCACAGGGAATTCGGATGTAATCATGGATTTCATCGTTTATCAGATACGGCTTTTCAGAACAGAAGATGCAGGACACGGAGGATTTCCGTTATATCATATTGTCATTCTTCTTTTTGGTATGTTTCCTGCTTCTGTATTTGCGATCCAGGGGCACAGGTACAAAGGTCAGAAGGGTGATGGGAAAATCTTTCACATTGCAATGATCGCACTTCTGTGGACAGTGATCGTACTGTTTTCCATTGTCAAAACCAAAATAGTACATTATTCTTCCATGGCTTATTTTCCGATCACTTACCTGGCAGCCTATTCCCTGATGATGATCCTGGACGGAAAATTTTCTTTTCGCAGATGGCAGAAATTGCTGCTGATCAGTATCGGAGTACTGGAGGCGGGAGTTGTTATGATTCTGCCGGCATTCAACAGGCTGAAAACATATTTCATCAATAAAGGGATTGTTTCCGATCCTTTTGCTGTTGCAAATCTCGGGGTTGACCCGGGGTGGACTCTTCTTTATTCGATCATAGGACTGGTTCTTATAGCAGGGCTGTGTATTTCGGTTTTCTTCCTGAAAAATAAAGTGTTCAGATTTGCCGTATTGTTTTTTTCATCATTGTCATTTATATACTTGTCCGTTGTTTTTATTACGCCCGGTGTTGAGAAGATATCCCAGCGAACAGCGATTGATTTTATTAAAAGAACGTCGGAGAAAGACGCTTATATTCATGCCTTCTATAAAACTTATGCCGTGTTATTCTATGGAAAAATCCCGGAACCGGATGATCAGAAAGTATTTTCTGAGGAATGGCTTACAAACGGTGATATTGACAAGGATGTTTATTTTCTTCTCAGGCTTTACGAAAAAGAAAAGGTATTGTCGGAGCATTCAAACATCAGGGTACTTCACGAGAAAAACGGATTTGTATTTTGCCTGCGGGAGGCAGGATCAAAAAAAAGGATAAATGATCAGGAATAAAAAAATTACAGTAGTCCTTCCGGCATACAATGCCGAACAAACGTTGGAAATGACCTATAACGAGATTCCGTTCGATATAGTGGATGAGGTTATTCTTGTAGATGATCTGAGCAGTGACAATACTCTTGAAAAAGCAAATTCTCTCGGGATCAGGCATATTGTTGAACACAAAGTGAATAAAGGCTACGGAGGGAACCAGAAATCCTGTTATAACAAAGCACAGGAACTGGGATCGGATATTGTGGTTATGCTTCATCCCGATTACCAGTACACCCCGAAACTGATACATTCACTTTGTTACCTTATCGCCAACGAGGTGTATGATGTTGTCCTGGGTTCGCGCATTCTGGGCAAGGGAGCTTTAAAAGGCGGAATGCCTTTCTACAAATACCTGGCAAACCGCTTTCTAACACTGACACAAAATATTCTGATGAACCAGAAATTATCGGAATACCATACGGGATACAGGGCATTCAGCAGGCGCGTGCTTGACGGCATTAATTACAATGTAAATTCAGACGATTTTGTTTTTGATAATCAAATGCTTGCCCAGATCTTTTATGCCGGTTTCGAGATTGCTGAAATAACCTGTCCTACAAAGTATTTTAAAGAAGCTTCGTCCATCAATATCCGAAGAAGTATTAAATATGGATTCGGGGTGTTAAAAGTTTCTTTGCAGTATTTTTTTCAAAAGATCCGTCTGGCCGACTTCAGACTTTTTAAAACTCCGGATGATCCCGGTAAACAGAATAAAGATTAAACCAATACGTGCTATATTTTTTGTTTGTGTGTTAATTTCCCTGATCACGGCAAATGCAGTTCTCCTTTCTTTAAGGAATGAACGGTCGGATAAGCATGCAGGAGCAGAGGAAATAGAGAACTATGCGTTAACCTTTTTGGAAGGTGGCGAAAACGAGAAGGCAGGAGAAGGAGGATGGATTGTCCGGATCGATTCACTCGGGCATCAATACTGGAAAAAGAAATTTGTTGCGGGAGGGAAAATAGTGTATTAAACCAATTAGTTTTACTGCTGTTTAAATACTATAATAAATAAATATGAAAATATGATGAAGCTACTTAAAATTCCGACAATAATGCTATTGTTGAGCCTGGCGGGTACGGGCTTTCCGCAATCTTCGGAGAAAGTGAAAAACATAATCCTGATGATTGGCGACGGCATGGGTACGGCAGAGGTGTATGCCGCGTATACGGTGAACAAAGGCAGATTGAATCTCGAAAGATCTCATTACACAGGTTTTTCGAAAACGTCGTCTGCCGATAATTACATAACGGATTCGGGTGCCGGAGGAACTGCCATAGCTACCGGAAAGAAGACTAATAATACATTTATAGCGACATTGCCAGATTCTGCTCCTGCGAAAACCATTCTTGAAATTGCGGAAGAGAACGGACTTTCCACAGGATTGGTGGCAACATGTGCCTTAACTCATGCAACTCCGGCTTCATTCATCGCTCATCGGCCCAGCAGGTATGATTCACTTGGTATTGCTGCAGAATTTGTCGGGAGCGGTATCGATGTATTTGTTGGTGGCGGAAGAATCCATTTCGAAGAACGGCCCGATGGCAGGAACATTTCTGACCTGCTTCGAAAAGAAGGCTGCTCGGTTGTGTACAGCCTGGATTCTTTAAGTACAACAAATGCAGACAGGGCAGGATGTTTTGTAACCGATAAACAGCTTTCTCCGGTGAATAAGGGCAGAGGTAATTTCCTCACCGAAGCAACAAGGGTATCGCTTTCACGACTAAAAGAAAATGAAAGAGGCTTTTTTATTATGATAGAGGGTTCTCAGATCGACTGGGGAGGACATGCCAATGATATTGATTACCAGGTAAGTGAAACCATAGATTTTGATAAAGCGGTTGGTGAAGCCATGAACTTTGCGGATGAAAATCCGGGAACCCTTGTTGTTGTAACGGCCGACCATGAGACAGGAGGACTGACCATACTGGGAGGTGACATTGATGCAGGACAACTGAAATCGGGATATTCGACAGGATACCATACCGGAATTATGGTCCCTGTATTTGCCTATGGAGCAGGGGCGGAAATATTTAGTGGGATCTATGAGAATACGGAACTTTTTCACAAAATGATCCGGTTACTGGGATTTGAACAGATACCTTAAAAAGAATATGACGGGAAAAAGGAAAGGCATTCATCTGATTTTGTTTTTTTGCATTTTTATATTCATTAGTTGTAACCCGAATTCTTCGGAAAACATAACAGACAGCAATGCCGGTTATGTATTGGAAGAACTGTTTGAACTTCCCTATGAAGTTTATGAATCATCGGGAATTATAACCTTTGATTCCATTATTTGGACATTCAATGACAGTGGAAATGATCCTGTCTTGTTTGGCCTGGATACAAAGACAGGTGGGGTGGTAAAAACACTTCTTGTTAATGGTGCTGAAAATGTCGACTGGGAAGATATTACCCAGGACACGGACTTTATTTACATTGGTGATTTTGGCAACAATAACGGTACAAGGGACGATCTGTGCATTTATAAGGTACCCAAAAGCCTGCTGAATGACTCAGCTTATCAGGAAACGGATTCGGAGAAGATACGTTTTATTTATGAAGATCAAAGTGAATTTTCACCCGGATTTGGTAATACGGCCTATGACTGTGAAGCCATGATTTTTGACGGCGATTCCCTGGTACTGTTCACAAAAGACTGGGCTACCGGTCGGTCATCTGTATATAAATTACCCCGGGTTCCCGGTTCATATAAGGCAGGAAAATATTTTGAACTGGATACGGATGGTTTGATTACCGGTGCTGATTTCAGTGTACAGGAAAATTTGCTTGTATTATGTGGCTATGCCGATGTTGCTCCTCTTGTCATAAAAATAAAGAGTTTTCGGTATGCAAGATCCGCAGATATGGAAATAAGAAGGATTGTGCTGGAAGATGATCCGGGAATACAATTTGAAGGTATTGCTTTTTTCGGCGAACAGATCTTATTATCATCGGAAAACAATCTGATTGTTCAGACTCTTTATAAGTTTATCATACAGTAATTCAATTAATTGAGTTCAGATTTTACAAATCACTACAAATTGATTATTTTCATCTGTTTAAAATGATCTGTTTTCTAATTTTCAGGATCCCGGTCTGTATACGGGAAAAGGAACACACATGAATTTTCGTCAAGTTGCCCGCTGATACCGGTAAACCGGTCGGGGAAGTCTGAGAAGGATGAAAATTTAATGTTCGGTTCATCCTGTTGTAAAGTAATTGTATGCGCAGCATTATTGTTTTCGTTTTATGTTTTTTTCTTGTTCCGTCCGTGATTGCTCAAAGAACTTACAGGACAGATTCAAAGAAAGCAATACGGTATTATGAGGAAGGTCTGAAATTTTATAACATCAGGGAGTATGCACTTGCTGAACAATTATTGACCTTAGCCATAAAAACCGATGCTGATTTCCAGGACGCCTATCTTGTGCTCGCCGAGGTATATTGGGAACAGGGCAATTATGAACTGGCTATTGGAAATTATAACCGTGGGTTGATCATTGATCCTTATTATTATCCGAGAGGTTATCTGAACAAAGGGAAGCTGGAAGTCAAAGCAGGGCGTTATGAAGACGCACTAAAGAGTTACCGGAAGTTTCTTGAATTGGATTCAGTTGAATCAAAATATACGGTCAGGGCGAGGCGGGGTATTGAACAGACGAGATTTGCCATTCATGCAGTGAACAATCCCGTGGATTTTAAACCTGTCAATCTGGGGCCGAACATTAATACCCAAGTAGATGAATACTGGCCTTCCCTTTCTGCCGATGAACAAACGCTGGTTATTACAAGGCTTGTTCCGGCTTATGATATTATACAAGAAGGAAGGATGCAGGAAGATTTTTTTATCAGCCATTATGGCAAAGATGGCTGGGGGCCGATGAAAAATGCGGGCTTCCCTTTAAATACAGGCGACAATGAAGGGGCACAGTCCATTTCGGCTGACGGGCAACTGATGGTTTATACCGTATGTAACAGAAAGGGAGTAATCGGTCGCTGTGATATCTATTATTCAACCAGGGAAGGGGATGAGTGGACGTTCCCCGTGAATATGGGTAAGCCGGTAAATACCGCTGCAAAGGAAACACAGCCTGGTTTAAGTGCCGATGGC
>JASFVU010000071.1:0-8716 GCA_050049665.1 Bacteroidales bacterium
TATATTTCAGCTTATTCGTCGGAATACAACCATAAGCTATCATCAGTACAAGAATGATAATAGAGGATCTTCTCATGTGAATCAGATTTGGTAACAAATAGCAAAGATATTAGAGGAAAGGGGAAATACAATAATTTTAATGACCTCCTGCACGAAAAACGCTTACAATGGTCCTGAAGAAAAGAATGAAATCTGCTTTAAGCGACCAGTTGTCTATGTACTGCATATCGAGTTTCATCCACTTTTCAAATATCACATCATTCCTGTTTGGGAATATTTGCCAGGTGCATGTAATGCCCGGTTTGACAGAGAGTCTTCTTAACTGCCAGCGCTCGTATTTTTCTACCTCTTCCGGTAAGGGGGGCCTCGGGCCTATCAGCGACATTTCTCCTTTCAATACATTAAATAACTGGGGGAGTTCATCCAGCCCTGTCTTTCTTAGTATTCGCCCGATCGTGGTAATACGCGGATCTTTTTTGATTTTAAATGCAGGTCCGTCACTCTCATTCATTTCCATAAGCCTGTCTTTTAACTCTTCGGCATTTTGGACCATGGTACGGAACTTATAAATATAGAATTTTCTGCCCCTGAGTCCTACTCTTTCCTGCTTAAAGATAACAGGTCCTTTTGATGTTGCCAGGATAGCAACGGAAATGAACATCATGAAAGGAGACAACAGAAATAAGATCGTAAAGGAAACCCAGAAATCCATAAAGGATTTCCATGATAAGGCAAACCTGTTTCGCGGAGTCGTGTTAAATGTCAGAAACTGCATATCGTTAAAATTTGTCAGATACGCGTTGGTATATGTCATGGGGGACAGGCTTGACTGCAAACGGAAAATGACGCCGATCTCCTCGCAAACTCTGATCAGTTCCTGTATACGGTTTTCATTGATCTTGCTTTTGCAATAAATAACTTCGTCAATGATATCTACTTTAATAAGGTCTCTGATGGATATTTTATCAGGAAGAACCCGTATTTTTTCGCCGTATTTTTTTCTGATCTTTTCCGAAGTTGTTAAGATCATGAGTATTCTGAATCCCCATTCCTTGTATGTAAGGATATCTGAAATGAACTGATCGGACTCGTCGTCGGCGTATATGATCACGTTGTGTACATTGTGGCCGTTGACCCTGAAGTACTTGAATACCCTGAAAATGATCATCCTCAGTAAAAACAAGGATAAGAGGTTGACGATGGTAAACGAGATGATCATATAATGACTAAAGATCTCGAGATGGAAAATATGTTTGTACAGGAAGATCAGAAGGAATCCTATAAAATTGAAATTCAGTAGTTTGAATAAAACGGAAAGGGTAGACCTGGTCCGTGGAATATCCGATAAATTCATGGTTTTCAGCAGCAATGCCCAGGTAGGTATGATCAGCAACAACATGTAAACATAATCAATCGTGAATACAAAATAATTTGTTTCAATGAGGTTGGCTATGTAATATGCCGTGAAGTAAGATAAGATCGTGATGAAAATATCAAGAAAGGGAAATATTGCCTGTATTTTTCCTACTGAAAACAAATCCTTAACAGTATTTTTAATCTTATTGGCTTTCATATGGTTGTTATACAACTTTTGTGAGCAAATTTAAGCATCTTTATTGCCCCGGCTAAATAATATCAGTGAATAACGGGAATATTTTGATCAAGGTCGATTTTTTAAGGATGGAACCTAAAGTTATATGCACTTTGAACTGTATAAATGGTCCTTTTGGTCTAATGATCATATGTTTTAGCAGTTGTACCGGATTCTGTTTTATGCCTTCAGTGTATCGTACCAATTGTAGGAATTGATTCAATTAGTTCTCCGTTTGTATTTGCATGTGCTGAAACAATGCTAAAAAACGCCAGGTAGGACTCAGGAATTTGTTCAAACCGGCCGGAGATTCCGGGTTTTGTCTTCCAAAAATACATTTGTCAGAATAATGCAGTCAACTCTCTGTCTTTGCAACAATTCATCATGACTTTTGAAATTTTAACAGATGGGGTGATGAAAGATGTAATGTGAATATATTTATTTGTATCGATCAGGAATTAAAGGTTGGCTAATCAAGGACCATTAATTTCCGTGTGTCGATCACTTCATTATGGTTGAACAGGACTATTGAATAAACACCGCTGTTAAATGAACTGATGTCAAGCTCAAATGAATCGTTGCTGATCTTTGATGTTACATCTTCCATGTAAACCACTTTACCATATATATCAAGGATACGGATGAAGTATCTTTCAGTTATTTCCGCATTCTGATTTGGATTGGAAAAGGTAAGGGTTACGTGATCGCCTGCAGGATTTGGGAAAAGATGCAACTCGTACTCATGAGAATTCAAAACATAGTCCAGGTTGGAGAAAGGTGAAGCCAGGTAATTGGCCCGGATCTCATCAGAGGTTAAAAACCGGTCATAGATCGAGAGCAAATAGATATCACCCAGCCATGGGGCATCTTCATGAAAGCTGTTGGCGATCAGGAGAGAATAATCATTTTCCCATTTATTATATTTTGCCGGTCTGAATCCTGAGATCAGTTCTTCCCCGTTCACAAAGATCTTTTCTTCGCCTGAAGCATTGTGTGTATATACGATGTGCTGCAACACATCGGCATCCAGTCCGGTATTCAGGGTCAGTCCCGGATTTCCGAAAGCATCTGTCGTGGCAGTGCTCAGGTTCGTTGAATAGGTAACCGTTCCCGGACCGTACATTTCGGAGTATACATTAAGCGCAAAGGCCTGGGATGAATAATTTTCGATGGCAAGGACCTTGGAATGATACTGACTTTGCGTTTTTTTACACTTTAACCAGCACTCGACCGTGATCTCATTTGTTTGTTTGCAGGCATTGCTGATCTTGACGGCAACTTCTCTGGATGAAAGTCTGGTGCCGGATGTAATTTTCAGCTTGCCGTTGGGAGTCATCTCAATTTTATCAGGGTCCTGGATCATAAGATCCAACGGTTTGTTATACCCTGAACGATCAAGGATAAACGAATCCGAGTCGGACGAAAAGATGTATTCTGCGATCAGTCCTTTTTTGATCCGCATGGTATCGATCAGAACCAGGGTGGATATTCTTACCTGGTTGCTATTGTTGGATTCACCTGCTTCATTGATCGCGCTTACCGTGTACAAATAGGTTTCACCCGGGAATACCTGTTCATCGAGGTAGGCCGATGAATTCTGAGAAGTGGTATGAATGATCTTGAAATTTTCAGAGGGATAGGTAGCCCGTTTGATAACAAAACCTGTCTCATTGGGGGAATTGTCATTCCAGTTCAGGGAAATATGGTCCTGATCAATGCCGGAGACACTTAACTGGTCCGGAGGTTCGGGTCTTACTCCGTCCTGGGTCAATACCCGGAGTGTATCCGTAAACAATGAATACCCGTGTTCGTTATAAGCCTGTAACAGGTAATAATGCCAGGCTGACGGACGGATACCGGATGTATCGATGTAATGCATAGTATTTGAATCGATCATTCCGGCAAGGTTAAAAATTTTTGAGCTATCGGCCCGGTGCAGTTCAAATCCGGTCTCATCATCGGCCATGTCTATCCATTCCAGGTCAATTCTGTTTGACCCGACGTAAGAAGCAGCCAGGTTCCTTGGTGCATTTGGATTCCCTTCGGCAGGAACCGTTACGGTAACACTATTTGAAAATGCCGAGTTCCCCTCACTGTTGAATGCCCTGACACGGAATGTACATTCTGTTTCCGGCAGTACATTGTAATCCGTAAAAGAAGTGACATCGGCGCTTACATCGGCCGTTTTTGTGAATGGATTGTTGTCTGGAGCCTTTTGTATTTCAAATCCCGATTCGTTGTCAGATACGTCGGTCCATTCCAGTTCAACCCTGTCCCCACTAACATAAGAAGCATGCAGGTCTGCGGGAGCCAATGGCAGAGCTGTACCTGACGGAATGAATACGGATACAACATTTGAATAACCTGAATACCCATTATTGTTGTAAGCTCTTATACGGTAGGAATACTCTGTATTTTGTGTAATGTCCCGGTCGGTAAATGTGGTGACATCTGAACCGACTTCGGTCAGCTTGACAAAGCTGTCATTATTAACAGCCCTTTGTATTTCAAATCCGTATTCATCACTGGAGTTATCATTCCAGGAAAGGGAAACGGAAGATCCGTCGGAACCGGTTACCTGCAGATTGGTAGGGGTCCGGGGGACCTCCAAGAAGGTAACAGTGCCGTTCCATCCTGCGGCATTCCCGTCCCGGTCGGTTGAAAACCTCACAAACAAATACCTTCCTGTGCTCTTTATGGTCTGGTCTGTCTGGTTTGAACTTCCGATCATTCTTAAAAGAGGAGCATCGGTGGTATTGCCGTTGTAAAAGAATAAATAGTCGCCTGTACTAATGTTATGGTCCCATTTGAACGTGATGCTGTTTCCTTCTCCTGCATCGATCAGATAAGCTTCGTCTATGCAATTGCCGTAATTGCTCCCGTAATCCGAATTCCTCAGATTGCCCGGGTCGGTTATTAATTCATCGTAATAGACCCTTCTGTCCGTTATTTCATCCGGGGTGGTCAGCACCTCGGACGGCGAATGCAATTCATGTCCTGTTACGTCGGAGCCGGATGGTAAATAGATCCTGATGTTATCAATGTATCCGTAACATTCATAAAGTGGTTTATAGTTGTCAGTTTCACCTCCATAAAAATTACTCAACCGAAAAGCATCAATTTTCATATTTTCCGCTTCGGTTTCCATTAATTTCAAATTGGTTTCTTGATAAATCAATCGGCCATCAATCCACAATTCCTTAATCCCATCTGAGTTAGCAACACCATTTGTAAACGAATTAATTACCAGCCTTTGTGTAATATTATACCATACTCCATTTGACAAATATGTGTTATTAAAATTGTAATCTGATGTTGACCATGGACAATCATCATAACTTCGCTCAGTTCGATCATAATGGTAAGAAATTATTTTACCAGCACGTTTAAACATGTTATGTGCACGAAATCCTTCTATGCCTTCCGGGCAATTATTTCCAAAATCGGGGAGTCCTCCTAATCCAGGCAATTTACCTCCTGAAGTCGAATTAAACTCTTCACTGAATTTCCAGTTATAACTTAGATATACCTCATAATAATCTGTTTCCAGATTAACGTTCATTTCAAGACCATCGGCTAATGTATTTGCTTTATGGGTAATTCGCATAACTTTGGTTGGTATATTATTAATTGTGTCAATAACAATGGAAGCACTGTTGTGTGAATACAAAATTGTATAGCTAAAATCCTGTTCTATTTTAGAATCAGTGTAACTTCCAATAGACTCATTTTCAAAATCCCAGGAATTGTAGACGGTGAATCCTTCAGCTTTTTCCGGTGGATCCATACCTGCAATATCATTGCCCGGCAATGAAAAAGATAACCAGATGAAACAGGTAATTAAATAATTTATTCTGAAAGTCGAACTCCTCCGGAACATTATTGAAAGCACAATAAGGTTAATATCCTGTCTGCCCTTTAAAACCGGGGCGGATTGCAAATGTAGAACAAAAATTATTAAAAATTATTGTATAAAGATTAATAGTATTTTACTTTAGCCTAAGAATCCATGGTTAATTTTTTATATTTAAATTGTAGTACTTCGCTTAAAATACTTATAATCAGAATATTTTTTAATAAAAAAGATAATTCTTTGCAGGCTATTTAATTTATTTTTGGTTAGTTTCATGTAAAAATTTTGGAAAACATTTTGAAATGGCATTTTTATGCTAATGCGTTAAAATACAGGAACAAATATTTACAAATAGGCTCAAAATAGAGAATATTTATCAATACTGTTGAAGTTTAGTTTAAAGTTTAATTACTTTTCAATCTTACAAAAAGCTTATTTTTTTGGACGATATAAGTGAAATGATTAGCCTTGTTTGAGAATTCGACTGTTGTTAATATTTTATTCATGGATCTTACAGAAAAAAAATATCTTCTTTACCGCAGGCAGTTCATCTTAACAACTAAACAAATAACAGATCTTCATCATTTTAAAAAAATTGAATTTACGAAGAACTATTTTCTGTATATTCATCCCGACTTGCCTTTTATCAAGGCCTTAAAAAGCAAAAAACAGCTAATCCTTCTGGGCGATCTGTTTGACCCGGTGAATTCTGGAAAAGAGAATATTGAGATAGTAAATAGTCTGATCAACGCCAATTCTATTGAGGAATTAGTGTGTTCGGTTTACCCGCTAGCAGGAAGGTACGCTATACTTTTCGTGAAGGAAGACGATATTTACTTGTTCAATGATCCGAGTGCATCAAGGAAAATATTTTATACAAACCACCTTAAATTTAACTGTTGTGCTTCGGAGCCTCATGTATTGGCTAAGTACCTTGGAATCGAGAAAACGAAAAATGATGAGGTTTTAGCCTATTACAGGTCATCTGAATTTTTCAATGGGATGAAAATCAATATTGCCGATAATACCATATATGATAATATAAAACAATTACTGCCAAATCGTTACCTGGTTTTAAAAACAGGAACAAACAAAAGATTCTGGCCAAATAAAGCACTGAAAAAGATCCTGCTGAACGAGGCAACGGAAAAAGCATCGGAGATCATTTCAAACATTATGATGAGTTTTAATAAACGTTACAAGCTAATGATCCCCATTACGGCCGGAAGCGATTCAAGAATATTGCTGGCAGCAAGCAGAAAGATAATAGGAAACATATATTTGTATATTAATAAAAACGAAGGTATGAGTGACGATCATCTTGATATCAGGATATCAAAGTCGCTGTTGAATAAAATAGGTCTTAAGTCCAATGTACATATATATAGTAATCGTGTTGACAAAGACTTTGAGGAAATATATAATCTGAACAGTGCTTTTCCATTGAAGGAAAATATGGGACTCATATACAATGTCTATTTTAAGAATTTTCAGGACCGGATAAATTTACCGGGTTCGTTTAGTGATATCTCCAGAAATTTTTTCTTTACTCATAAAAAAAGGATTACTCCCGGATTACTTACCATGATTTATATGAAAAGTATTCATGGATATTTTATTGAACAAAAGTATCTTACAAAAAACTTTAAAAAATGGCTTAGCGAAATTTACGAACTATCCAATAAATGTGGATATCAGATCCTTGATCTGTTTAACTGGGAAGAACGGAACGGTAACTGGTATACAAAATTTCAGGAAGATAAAGATATCGCCCAGGAAGAATTCTCAGCGTTTAACAACAGATTGTTTATGGATCTTTGCCTCGGTGTTCATAAAAAATACAGAGATATTGACACCAATATTTTTTACAAGTCAATGGTGAAATACATGTGGCCGGAAGCACTTTCCGAACCTATGTATCCTAAAAGCTGGCTTCGTTATTACCTTAAAAAGACAAATCTTTATCTTCCGGTCAGGATGATCACAAAAAAGTTCTGATCTGCTGTTATTGATTTCTTTTAATTGGACGATTTTCTTTTCTGAGGGGTTGCATCTTCATGTAAGTAAGATTCCTCCATAACCATTCGAACGGACCGTACCTGAAATATTTCAGCCAGAAGGGGCTGTAAATTAGTTGCAGTATCCATATAGCAAGCACTACGATGTACAGCTCATAACGCTGTAACCTGCCGAACATGGCAAACCCAAAACCCATAAAGAAAACATTGCACAACATGGTCTGGGCGAGGTAATTACTCAGGGCCATTTTGCCTACTGCAGCAAGGGCATTCCGGAGGCTCCGGATCATTCCTGATTTTATGAACAGCATAAACAGACCGATGTGACCGATGGTAACAAATAACCGGTCTGCATGATAAGTCAGATGTGCTTTACTAATGGCCATCACATCAAAATAATTACTGGTAACCGGGGTTTGTCAGCTAAAGTGCAATAAAAAAGGTTGCCCGGGAGAAGGCAACCTTTGTCTTATGTTTATCTTTTACAGTGATCTATTCAATTTGCATCAGGCGCTGACTGTATAATCTATCGGAGCACTGAAGCAGGATGATGTATATTCCTTTCTTCAGACCTGACAGGTTAACCGTGTGACGAATGCGGTTATTTTTGCTGTAGCATTCCGATTCGTAAACCGTTCTTCCGGTGAGGTCTTTTACGGAAAGGCTGGCCGACCTGTCATTCACTCCGTCACAGTTTACATGGAACCGTCCGTTTGTGGGATTCGGAAACACTGAGAACAGGTTACTTTCACTTTCTGATCCTGCAGGTTTTTCAGCGGTTACATTCATCCGCTTCTCAATAATCCCGATGTCAGGCGCCCCACCCAAAGGAACTTCGTTCCCGAGAAAATCCTGTACCAATCCAACGGACATCCCTGCGTCAATGCCCGGAGAACCCGGTTCAAGGTCAAAATTGTCATTGTATACATCCACAAACAGAGGATCATTGTTAAATGAATTGAGATCGAGTCCTTTACGATCCTGAAGTTCATTCAGTGAGGAATAAATATGATCTCCGAGCGCTATGAATCCTTCCTGTTCAGGGTAAAATATATTGTAATTGGAAAGCAATTCATCCATTTCCTGATTGATGGCAACATCTCCTCCCGAAGCAAGGTAGAAGATATTGTTATGCAGTGTAAGATCTGAATAAGAATTGGAAACTCCCGTACCATTCTCATAAAAGACATTATTATAGATCTTACTCTAGGAAAGCGAGCTGGTAATATTGATCGCATTGATATTGAATTTGAG
>JASFVU010000072.1:0-8691 GCA_050049665.1 Bacteroidales bacterium
AAAGATCGTCTTTGCGGCCATTGGGTTTGAAACGACCGTACCCGGAACCGCCATCGCTATTTTAAAGGCCGAACAGGAACAACTGAATAATTTCTTTATCATCAGTGCACACAAGATCATGCCACCCCCTATGAGTGCTCTGATCGAAGAAGGAATTCAAATTGACGGCTATATCGGACCCGGGCATGTAAGTACGGTAGCCGGAAGCAAAATATTCTCCTCTCTGGTGGCAAAACACAACATCCCGATCGTCATATCAGGCTTTGAGCCTGTTGACCTGCTTCAGTCGGTCCTGTTCCTGACCCAGATGATCAATGCGGGAAAAAGCGGTGTGAAAATTCAGTATAGCCGGCTGGTAAGTGAAGAAGGAAATCTTCGGGCACAGAAAATGATATCCGGGATATTCGACGAATGTGATACCTACTGGCGTGGTATCGGCCTTATCCCCGGCAGCGGATTGTGCCTGAACCGGAAATACGATTCATTCAATGCCGAAACACAAATACCGGTAGAGGCAGAAAGCGGACCGGAACCCAAAGGTTGTCTGTGCGGAAAGATCCTGAAAGGGTTGAACAAGCCTACGGATTGTCCATTATTCGGGAAAAAATGTACCCCCTCAAATCCTGTGGGAGCCTGCATGGTATCCTCGGAAGGGGCATGTCAGGCATATTACAATTTCCAGGAAACAGAATAGTGACGTGTCACACTTAATATTGAGAAATGAAATTCAATCATTGCAAAGTATTACCAAACATTTTATTCGTCATTTCATAGTTGACTTAACAATAGAGTTGCAAAGCATACACACATTATGAACAAACAAATCATACGCATTGGCCATGGCAGCGGAGGCCGTTTAAGCAATGCCCTGATCAGTGAAATTTTTCTGAAACATTTTCACAATCCTCTTCTTGAAGAACTGAGCGATTCGGTCCGCATTCCGGCCGGAGATCATGAAATGGCTTTCACAACAGACTCATATGTTATCGATCCGGTTTTTTTTCCGGGAGGAGACATCGGTCAGCTGGCCATAAGCGGGACGGTGAATGATCTTTCCGTTTCCGGAGCCATTCCGAAATACTTAAGTGCCGGGTTCATCATCGAAGAAGGTTTCCCTCTGGAGGACCTGGAAAAAATTGTCATTTCAATGGCAGGTGAAGCAGGCAATGCCGGAATCCGGATCGTCACCGGAGATACCAAGGTTGTGAAAAAAGGTCAGTGTGACAAATTGTTCATTAATACCAGTGGTATTGGTATTGTGCCAAAGAACAGGACACACCTGAAAAACAGGGACAGCATATCCGCAGGGGACAAAATTATTGTAACGGGGGACCTTGGCGATCATGCCATTGCCATCCTGGCTGCACGTGAAAATCTTTCCCTGGATGAAACCATACTTTCCGATGCCTCTCCGCTGAATTCCATGGTTGAGGAAGTTTTAACATCTCCTGATGATATTAAATTTATGCGTGATATTACGCGCGGAGGACTGGCAACCATACTTGTTGAGACATGCAGGAGACGGCCTTTCGGAATATCTGTCCGTGAGAATGACATCCCGGTAAAACAAAGTGTGCGGGCAGTATGTGAACTGTACGGCTACGAACCGATCTACCTTGCCAATGAAGGTAAAATAATGATGGTGGTGAAAGAAGATAAAGCCGATGCTGTTTTACAGACATTGCGGCAACACATGAATGGCAGATGTGCTGCTATCATCGGGGAAATAACCTCCGGTCATCCGGGAAAAGTCGTCATGCTCTCTTCTGTCGGAGGCAAACGGATGGTTGATATGCTGAGCGGCGAAATGTTACCAAGAATCTGTTAAAATGCCTTGTCATGCACGAATTCTCTTTAGCCCAGAATATTATTGAAATTGTCGATGAATCACTGAAAAAGAACGGGGTTCGCAAAGCAACTGAAATAGAACTGGAAATAGGAACCCTGTCCGGTGTTGAGATCCCGGCTCTTGAAATGGCCTTTGAAAGCCTGAAAGCGGATTCGTCTGTTGAACAGGCAACCATTAAACTGAACATTATCAAAGCAAAAGCCGTCTGCCGTACATGCGGAAAAGAATTTTATCCCGAAGACCTGTTTTCGCCCTGTCCCAAATGCTCAGCCTACGGACCTGAGATCGTATCGGGAAAAGAATTACTGGTAAAATCCATTGTTGCCGAATAATGGATTCAGAATTTTGTACCTTTGTAAATCCATAAAAAAATGCGCTTATGTGTGATACTTGCGGATGCGGATCAGAACATGACAGTTTTACGATTCATCGTGTAAACGAAGAAGAAGGACATGTACAGACACAGGCCCGTCATGATCATAACCACTCCCATACTCATACTCATGATCATGCAGGCCATCATCATACACACGAAAAACCTTCCGGAAAGGTCATAGAGGTTGAAACGGATATTTTATCGAAGAATAACCTGCTTGCCGAGCGTAACCGTGGTTTTTTCGAAGCAAAAAATATACGGGTCTTTAATCTTGTCAGCTCACCGGGATCGGGAAAGACCACCTTACTGGAAAAACTCATTGAGGAGTTAAAGAGTTCCCGGAAAATTTATGTTATAGAAGGCGATCAGCAAACATCAAACGACGCCAGGCGGATTGAATCTGCCGGTGCGAATGCCATACAGATCAACACAGGCAACGGGTGTCACCTGGATGCCCATATGATCAATCATGCCGTTAAATCGTTGAATCCGGAAGAAAATTCCATTCTGTTCATCGAGAATGTGGGTAATCTTGTTTGTCCTGCCTTATTTGATCTGGGCGAAAACACAAGGATTGTAATTGCCAGCACTACAGAGGGAGAAGACAAACCATTGAAATATCCGACGATGTTCCGGAGTTCGCAGGTTTGCGTACTGAATAAAACAGACCTGCTGCCACACCTTGATTTCGATGTCGAAGCATTCCGCAGCAACCTCCGTAAAGTTGTACCGGCATTGCATTTTATACAATTGTCGGCTAAAACAGGCGATGGAATGGAGCAATTGACCGGATATTTATCCGGATATTCCCGTTAACAGGAATCCGGGATAGTCGTCCGTTTGCTCCGTGTGCTCACAGGGCTGAGTATTTTTCTATCAAATAGCCGTTGTAAAGCACCGGCATTTCACAGGAACTTGAAATTTAGAATGATTCAAAAGAAGTTCAGATCCCTTTCAGATTCTGTTATTTGAATAACAAAATAATTTAGAAGTATTATACATAAAGGGCTTGTCCGCTATTTGTTATTAAAATAACAATTAATTCATTATTTTTGCATCCTGAAAGAAAAGGATAGTTTGTCAGGGATCCGTTCTGCTGAATGATTGTCTGGTGAAATTTTAAATCATGCAATATGGGGAAAATTAAGACCATTGATGAATTACGGAAATTGAAAAATGACCTTGTGGAGAAACAGGGAAAAAGCAATGCTCCGGATATGATAAAGATAAAAGTAGCCATGGCTACCTGTTGCATTGCTTCCGGTTCAAAAAACACGATCGAATTCATTAATAATGAATTGTTAAAAAGGAACATCGATGCCCTTGTGACACAGACCGGCTGTATGGGATATTGTTATGCAGAGCCCACTGTTGAAGTTACCATCCCGGGTAAGGAACCCGTTATTTTCGGGTACGTGGATGAGAAAAAGGCCGATGAGATCATCGAAAAATACATTCGCGGAGGTGAACTGGTTGAAGGGATCATTCCCCTTAATTATAAAGACATTGAAGATACCGTATAAAATCTACCGGAGGAACAGCTATGGCAGAATATAAAATACACGTGCTCGTATGCGGAGGCGCAGGATGCAAATCCTCCTCCGGTGAAGCGTTGGCAGAAAACCTCAGATCCGAAATTTCCAGGCAGGGCCTGAATGAAGTAGTACAGGTTGTAAAGACAGGCTGTTTTGGTTTCTGTGAACACGGCCCGGTTGTGAAAATAATACCCGGTAATATCATTTACACGCAGGTGAAACCCGAAGATGCCGAAACACTTGTGGAGGAACACCTTGTCAGAGGGAAAAAAGTCGACCGCCTGTTGTTTGAAGATCCTGTTACCAAAAAAAGAACCGGTGATGCAAAAAGCATGGGATTTTACAAAAAGCAGATCCGGATCGCTCTCCGGAATTCAGGGGTCATTGATCCGGAAAACATAGATGAGTATATTGTCCGTGACGGTTATGCAGCATTAGGCAAAGTATTGAATGAGCTGACCCCGGAAGAAGCTATTGGGATCCTGAAGGATTCCGGACTTCGCGGACGCGGAGGGGGCGGGTTCCCTACCGGACTGAAATGGGAGCTTACGCGAAATACGGAAAGTGATATGAAATACGTGGTCTGCAATGCCGATGAAGGAGATCCGGGAGCTTTCATGGACCGCTCCATTCTCGAGGGTGATCCGCATTCGGTACTGGAAGCCATGGCAATCAACGGCTATTGTACCGGGGCCTCCCGGGGCATCATTTACATCCGGGCAGAATATCCGCTGGCTATCGAACGGCTGAAGACAGCTATAAAACAGGCAAGGGAATACGGGTTGCTGGGCAATAACATACTGGGCAATGAATTTGATTTTGACGTCGAACTCAGGTATGGTGCCGGTGCCTTTGTATGCGGTGAAGAAACAGCGCTTATTCATTCCATGGAAGGTGGCAGAGGCGAACCGACCCTGAAACCTCCCTTTCCAAGCGTAGAGGGGTATCTGAAAAAACCTACTAATGTGAACAACGTCGAAACCTATGCCAACATCCCTGTTATATTCAACAAGGGGGCAGACTGGTTTAAGAGTATCGGGACTGAGAAATCCAAAGGAACAAAAGTATTTGCCCTTGCGGGAAAAATAAACAATGTAGGGCTCATTGAAGTGCCCATGGGCATTACACTTCGTGAAGTAATTTTCGAGATCGGAGGAGGAATAAAAGAAGGGAAAAAATTCAAAGCCGTCCAGACCGGAGGCCCGTCGGGAGGATGCCTGACGGAGAAAGACCTGGATACTCCCATCGACTATGACAACCTCATCGCTGCCGGTTCAATGATGGGATCGGGAGGCATGATCGTCATGGACGAAGACGATTGCATGGTGGATGTGGCGAAATTCTTCCTCGATTTTACGGTTGAAGAATCGTGCGGGAAATGCTCACCTTGCAGAATAGGGAACAAAAGGCTCCATGAGATCCTGGATAAAATCACCAAAGGCAACGGAACAAAAGAAGACATCAGTCAGCTGGTAAACCTCGGGAACGTCATAAAGGATACTTCTTTATGCGGACTCGGACAATCATCCCCCAATCCTGTTCTTTCAACGCTCAACAACTTCATGCACGAATACGAGGCACACATCATCGATAAAAAATGTCCTTCCGGAGTTTGTAAAGCGCTGATGGTATATGAAATTGTTGAAGAGAACTGCGTCGGCTGTACAGCCTGTGCACGGGCTTGTCCTGTAAGTGCTATTTCCGGTGAAAGAAAAGAGATACACACCATCGACCAGTCTCTTTGTATAAAATGCGGCGCATGTATGGACAGGTGTAAATTCAATGCGGTAATTGTAAAATAAGGAGTTAAACACATGGAAACTGTTAAATTGACAATCGATAATAAAACCATTGAAGTAACGAAAGGAACCACCATTTACAAAGCTGCCGGAAAGCTCGATATTGATATTCCCGTACTGTGCTACATGGACCTGGCCGATCTGGGCATAGAACACAAGCCGGGAGGTTGCCGCGTTTGTTCCGTGGAAGTCGAAGGACGCAGGAATCTGGCTCCCTCCTGCTCCACAGAGGTAGCCGAAGGAATGGTAGTAAATACTCATTCCATGCGGGTATTGAATGCGCGAAAAACAGTCATGGAACTCATCCTTTCGGATCATCCGAAAGATTGCCTTGTTTGCCCGAAATCGGGAAATTGTGATCTTCAGGATCTGGCCATCAAAATGGGGATACGGGAAACTCCTTACCAGGACATTGCCGAGATGTCGACTTACCGGGTTGACTTTTCTCCTTCCATTATCAGGGAAATGGACAAATGCATCATGTGCAGACGGTGTGAAACCATGTGCAATGAATTCCAGACTGTAGGGGCTCTATCGGCCGTAAACAGAGGATTCCATTCGGTTGTTGCCCCGGCTTTTGAAATGGACCTGGAAGATTCACCCTGTACTTATTGTGGCCAGTGTGTGGCCGTGTGTCCCACAGGAGCGCTCACAGAAGTCGATCACACAAACAAACTCATCGAGGATCTTTCAAACCCTGAAAAAACGGTGATCGTACAAACAGCTCCTGCCGTGCGGGCTGCCCTGGGAGAAGAATTCGATATGGAACCCGGAGCACTTGTCACCGGTAAAATGGTATCGGCCCTGCGTCGCCTGGGCTTTAAATACGTTTTTGACACCGATTTTGCTGCCGACCTGACCATCATGGAGGAAGGTTCCGAATTGCTGGACAGACTATCCAGGCATCTTAACGGAGACAAGAATGTAAAACTACCCATTCTTACCTCATGCTGCCCTGGCTGGGTCAATTTCTTTGAGCAGCAATTCACGGATCTGCTGGATGTGCCGTCAACAGCCCGCTCACCGCAGCAGATGTTCGGTTCCATTGCCAAAACTTACTTCGCCGATAAAATTCAGGTGGAACGCAAAAATCTCATAGTGGTTTCCATTATGCCCTGCCTGGCAAAGAAATATGAATGCCAGCGCAACGAATTCAAAGTCGATGACAATCCCGATGTCGATTATTCCATTTCCACCCGGGAACTGGCCCATCTGATCAAAAGGGCCAATATGGACCTCAGGAATATGCCGGATGAAGACTTTGACCAGCCACTTGGCGAATCAAGTGGTGCAGCGGTTATATTCGGAGCAACAGGTGGCGTCATTGAAGCTGCTGTCCGAACGGCCTATGAACTGTATACAAAGAAAACCCTTGATAAAGTTGATTTTAAACAGCTTCGCGGCATGGAGGGAATCAGGCATGCCGAAGTGGACTTTAACGGGTTTCCCTTGCAAATCGGTATTGCCCATGGCCTCGGCAATGCAAGAAAGCTTCTGGAAGACGTAAGAGAGGGAAACAGCAAGTTTCATGCTATCGAGATCATGGCCTGTCCGGGAGGGTGCATCGGCGGAGGCGGACAGCCACTGCATCATGGGAACTTAAGCATTCTGCAAAAGCGAATGGAAGCTATTTATAAAGAAGATGCCAACAAACCCATTCGCAAATCGCATGAAAATCCGTACATCAAAAAACTGTATGCGGAATTTTTGGGAAAACCCATGAGTGAAAAAGCACATCAGCTGCTTCATACACATTATACTGATAAAAGAAAGAAAATAATTTACATGAAGTAATGTCTTGTAAAAGGATATGAGTGTGAATTAAACAAAACAGACAACGATGTCACGAATAAAAGTAGAACTGAGAAAAGATCAGATAGATACCATCCGGGAGATCTGCAAATCCTTCAATCATGACGGAGGAGAACTGATCAACGTATTGCATAAAACACAGGGAACGTTCGGTTACCTCCCTGCTGAAGTGCAGGAGGTTATTGCCAATGAACTGAATGTACCCGTAGCAAAAGTTTACGGCGTTGTCACTTTCTACAGCTTTTTTACCATGATCCCCAAAGGGAAACATCCCATTTCCATATGTACGGGAACAGCCTGTTATGTCAGGGGAGCAGAAAAAGTACTGGAAGAGTTTAAGAAAGAACTCAAAGTAGAAGTAGGGGAAACAACGGACGACGGAAAATTCTCCATCAGTTGCCTCCGTTGCGTGGGTGCCTGCGGACTGGCTCCTGTTGTACTGGTTGGAGATAAAACATACGGACGGGTCGCACCTGAAATGGTGAAAGACATCATTGCCGAATACGGCGATCAGCAATAACAATTAATAAGCTGTACTTACCTTCATATAGTCAATTATCGACAAATGGTGAAAAAAAACGTACTGTTTGTCAAAATTGAATTCATCCGGGCATATTTATTCCTATTTTTGAATCGTATTTGTCGGAATAAAGAATTATTATAATGCGGGAGCTTTTACAAAAAACCATTGACGAATTGAAATTCAGAGTAAAAAAGAATCTCAAGGTCATCAATGAAAATCAAATGCAGATCAAACAATTGCTTGCTTCAAATACTTCTGGTGAACGGGCAGCAGAATACGAGAAATGTTATTCTGTAAACAAAAGGCTCTTGCAGGAGAACAACGATTACATCAACATCCAGCTTACACTGATCAACTTCCTTGAAAAATACAAAGGCACGGCAGTTCTTGATGACGAGATCCCGGTTGTGGATATTTATTCCATTTCAGATGAAGTCGAGGTGCTGGATCTGACCATCAAAGGAGTTGTCAAATTTGATGAAAAACACCCGAAATACAACAACATCCTCTTCATAGATAAAATGATCTCGAGGTACGAAAGCATGGAAGAATATGAGAAATGCCAAAGACTGATCGAGTTGAAGAAAAAGATGAAATAGTAGGTTAAACAAATTGGTAAAAACCCGGCTTTCCCGCCGGGTTTTTTTTCGTGAGACTCAAATTCCAGTTCACTTCGTTCCTGGAATTTGCTAGTCGAACAATCCCGATAGCGAAGCGTATCGGGATAGTCCAGTATCAACGGACAGCCTTCGGATAAGTAATTTTATGATAAAAGCAGCTATTCTTCCAGGAACGAA
>JASFVU010000202.1:0-5798 GCA_050049665.1 Bacteroidales bacterium
TATTACCGGAGGAACTGACCGTTCGGTGTATTCAATCGGAGTATCCTATTTAGCTCAGGAAGGCATACTGGGAAAACCTGTCGCTCCGATTTATGAAAGGTATAATTTTCGTTTGAATACCGAGCATATAGTATTAAAAAATGACCGGTACTATATACTTAAAGTTGGAGAAAATCTGAATTACGGTTATAATGAAAAAGAGGGATTAGCCATTGGAGATATCTATTGGAATAATATACATGATATGCTTACTACCAGTCCTTTTTTACCAATATATGATAACGAAGGATACTATCATTATGCCATTCCGTGGAATACATCGGAAGCCAATCCGGTAGGCTTAATGGAATATAAAAACGGTTCAAATCTGGTAAAATCACATCATATAACCGGCAATATATATTTTGAATTACAACCGATTAAACAACTGGTCTTTAAAAGTAGCTATGGATATGATCTAACCGGTGGTTCATCCCGGTCATTTGTACCTGAATTCGATTTAGCCAGAGTAGGAAATAACTATCAGGATTATAACACTGTAAACCACAGTATGTGGTTGAGATATAGTTTGATAATGGAAAACACATTGTCGTATAAATTTTCATTAAGCAAAAGTCATCATTTCATTGCATTGGTCGGAAATACAGCACAACGTACAGGCCTTGGAGAATCAATTGAAGGAACAAACAGGAACAGCATTTTTGATGATTTTGAACACGCATATTTTGATAATACTCCTACTATTGCTTCATCGGAAACAACACTGGGAAGCCATCCCTGGAGCAAAGGTGGTCTGCTATCCTATTTTGGCCGAATTACGTATGATTATAACGAAAAATATCTGTTTACAGCTGTAATACGTGCTGATGGTTCTTCAAATTTTGCCAAAGGACATCGTTGGGGGTATTTTCCTTCGGTTTCAGCAGGATGGGTTATTTCTGATGAATCTTTTATGGAGAACACCGGCAACTGGCTCGAATTTTTAAAGCTTAGAGCCAGCTGGGGACAGAACGGTAATCAGAATATTACTCCGTTTCAATATTTGTCAACCATCTCTTTTGAAGGTGTCAATTATTTTTTTGGTACAGACAAAAATATACCTACTACAGGAGCTTATCCCGATATTCTTCCAAATGAATATGTTTCATGGGAAACCAGCGAACAAATGGATATTGGTCTTGATGCCCTTTTCTTGAATAATCGTCTTAATACATCTTTCGATTGGTACAATAAAACTACGAAGGATTGGTTGGTTGATGCTCCGGCACTGGCAAGTTACGGGACAGGTGCACCTTTTATAAATGGAGGAGATGTGAATAACCGGGGACTTGAATTAGGTATATCCTGGAATGATCGTGTCAATACTTTTAAATACAGTGTGAAGGCAAATCTGGCATATAACACAAACAATGTAACTAAAATTGCTAATGAGGAAGGTATTATCCATGGCCCTTCTGAAGTTCTTAGTCAGGGGACAGCAGAGTTATACAGGGCAGAGGTAGGATATCCGATTGGTTATTTCTGGGGATTTAGAACCAATGGTATTTTCCAGAATGAAGAAGAAGTTAATTCCTATCAAAATTCGGAAGGGACAATTATAATGCCTGATGCTGTTCCCGGCGATGTAAGATTCGTTGATTTAAATGATGACGGTACTATTGATATTAATGATAAAACTATTATCGGAGATCCTAATCCGGATTACACATTCGGAATCAGTCTTAGTGCTGAATATATGGGATTTGATTTTTCCATTAGTGCTGTTGGAGTTGCTGGAAATCAAATTGCCAAATCCTACCGGTCTTTTAACGATCAGCCACGTGATAATTATACCAATGAAATCCTGGAACGTTGGCATGGTGAAGGAACCTCCTGCAAATTGCCAAGACTCTCTTCAGGGTCACACATAAACATCCGGTATATTTCCGATTTATATATTGAGGACGGAGATTACTTACGAATTAGGAATATCACAATTGGGTACGATTTAAAGAAAATTATTACAAAACTCCCTTTTGCTCAGGTAAGGTTTTACTTTTCTGCACAAAATGTTTATACAATTACCTCTTATTCAGGAATGGATCCCGAAATCGGATACGCCCCATCAGATTATGCATCGGGCGTAGATTTAGGCTTTTACCCAAGTCCCAGGACTTACCTGGTAGGTTTTAATTTCAAATTCAAATAATAATTTGCCATGAAAAAAATTATAAATTTAATCATACTGGTTTTAGTAACAGGATGTTCAGAATCATTTCTGGATACTGAACCTCTCACTCAAAAAGTGGATGAAAATTTTTACAGAACTCCGGCAGATGCCGAAGATGCATTAACCGGCTGTTATGCCAGTTTGCCGGCTGTTCCTGCCGCACAATGTTTTTTTCTTGTTGCTAATGAATTGTCAGATGACCAGTTTGGAGGTGCTGGCGAAAATGACCCCTGGCATCATGCTCCCGATGCATTTAAGAAATGGAGCGATGATGATTATATAGATGCATGGAGTGAATATTACAAGGGTATTTTTCGGTGCAATATGTTAATCAAAAAAATTGATCAGATTGAGTGGGATAATGAAGTTCAGAAAGGCCAGATTGAAGCAGAGGCCAGATTTTTACGGGCATACTTCTATTTTGATATAGCACGGATGTTTGGGAATGTTCCTCTTATTATTGAAACAAATCCCTTGAATCTGCCAAAAGCATCTGCGGAAGAAATCTATGCTCAAATTGCCACTGACTTAAAATTAGCTATTGAAAAGTTTCCACCCACGCCAATAACCCAGATGGATGTAGATCAATTAGGGTATGCTACAAAATGGGCAGCACAAGGGTTAATGGCCCGTGTTTTTCTTTTCTATACAGGCTACTATGAAAAAACAGCTTTACCTCTTTTAGATGGGGATGGAGAAATTTCTAAAAATCAGGTTATTGCATGGATTGATGAATGTATTGATAATAGCGGATATGATCTTTTATCCGATTTTCGGAGTCTGTGGCCTTATTCAGTCGTAAATCGTGATTATACCTACAGCGATGGTACCCCACAATATGCCTATGCATATGATAATGATCTTTCATGGATTGGAGAAGAAGGGGCTAATACTGAAACGGTATTTGCGATTAAGTATTCTAATCTTGCAACCTGGGATACCCGTCCCTATAGTAATCAGATTAATCTATTCTGTGGATTCAGGAGTCAGACTCAGGTGCCTTTTGGGGGAGGCTGGGGCTGTGCCACTGTAAATGCTCAGCTATGGGATACCTGGCTAAATGACGAACCCAATGATATTAGAAGACAAGCATCGATCCTGGACGTTAATGATACAAGTGAAGGAACTTCAGGCTATATATGGTGGAATGATAACCAATATAATGAAACCGGTTACTGGCAAAAAAAATATATGCCCATAAATATTCAAAAATCAGATGGAAGCATAGTGAACTACAGTTGCATTTTATATGGCACAACTTCTAACTTTCAGTTGGATAATACCCAGGATTTAGTAATAATTCGTTTTGCAGACATTTTGTTAATGGGTGCAGAATTAGGAGGCCCGAATGCACAAAGTTACCTCGACAGAGTTCGTCAGAGAGCCGGATTACCTTTTGTGCCCTGCACTTTGGAAAATATAAAAAAGGAACGCAGGTACGAACTTGCATTTGAAGCTGTAAGATATTATGACCTGTTAAGATGGCATAATGTAGAGGAAGCTTTTGAAAAAATTGTAGATGTGCCTATGTATAATAGTGGTAATCTGATATATAAAACCATTAATTATCGACCAGAAACAAGAGGTTTTTTACCTATTCCAGAATCTGAGATTGAGCTTTCTGGAGGGGTACTTACCCAAAATCCGGGTTGGACAGATGCTTCGTCTAATTATGCCCAAAGTATTGATCAATAGTATTTTCCATGAATTTATTCAATTAATTTCAAAACAGAAGTCTTTAATTCGAGAAAATATGTTCTATAGAGGAGATTTATATAATTAAAAGATTATGGGAGGCTATTAAATACCTGCAGGTATATAATACGGGTATCTAAAAACCTTAATCTTGCTGAAATTCACATAGAAATTAGGGAAAAGAATAGTTCTATGTTTCTATGACGGCTATTTTATTTCTGACGGGTATTGTGTATGAAATATTCTTTTGGAGTCGGGTTTCTAACTGGAATGTTTATTTCTGTAGCAATTTTTATTGTCGTCAATATTAAAAGAAAGAAAAAAAATAGCAAAACATTAAATAATAAAATTGAAAAAGATAATAATTCAAGTGCTCAACCTATTGAATTATATGCACAAAAGTTAAATCAATGCGAGAGAAAAATTCAGGAGCTGAATTTTTTTCACGAAGGATTAACTCGTTTCAATAAAATAATAACAGATAACTCTTATAATTTAGAACTTTTGTGTCAGAAATTTATTGTTGAAACAGTTGAATCAATGAATGCACTGCATGGAGTACTTTTCTTAAAAACACCACAAAGTTTACAAAAGAATTATGAGCTACAGAAAGAATTAATTGAGTTGCGAAACTTAAAATCAGCTTAACTAACTGATCTATGATTTTCTCAAAATCTGTAGCTGGAAAAAGTCTCACAAAACCCACCTTGCATTTCAAAACATTTTCATGTAATTTTACGTATTTAAAAGTGTAACTTTACTTAATCAGAGAACTTAAAGCTTACCAATATGCAACGGACAAAGACACAGAAATTATCCGGGACAAAAAGCAGTTCCAGAGTTTCCAGGGTAAGCAGACCCCGAAAAAAAGATTTTCAGAGAAATGCTTACGGAGTGATTCTGCAGATGGAGGAAAATCCTGAATCGGTTGAAATAATAGGTGAAATTCAATCTCTAACCGGAATGACAATGAATCAATTGGCCACCCGTGTCTATGAGATGACGCCAAAAACTCTGTATTCATATAAGTCAGCAGGGAAACATCTGCCTTCCAGGAGTCTTGAAATAAGTATAAAAATCAAACATCTGTACTCGAAAGCTGAAGAATTATTTGTACATCCTGAGGATTTTAATTCATGGATGAAACACGAATGTCTTGGACTAGGTGGCAGAGTACCAATCAACCTATTGAATACTTCTTCTGGTATTGATCTCGTTTTCGATGAACTTACCCGATTAGAATTTGGGGCAACTGCTTAATGGAAGTTTTTCGCATAACTAAAATAGACTGGGCCAATAGTCTTTCAGGATCGGGAAAACCTGCCAGGTGGAACTCAAAAGGAATTTACATGGTATACTCTGCATGGTCCCGATCACTGGCGTGTCTTGAGAATCGGGTGCATATGCCTTTTCAGGCAAAAAACTTTGCGATTTCAACTATTGAAATACCAGACAATTTAGATATTGAGGAGTTAAGAATTGAATCTCTTCCCAAAAATTGGGATTTACCGGGTCCATCGGG
The DNA here is from genome assembly GCA_050049665.1 of Bacteroidales bacterium. Classification (GTDB taxonomy): domain Bacteria; phylum Bacteroidota; class Bacteroidia; order Bacteroidales; family UBA10428; genus UBA10428. The sequence continues at coordinate 5,427 of JASFVU010000202.1, forward strand.
ATATGCCATATGTCAGGATTTTGGCGATAAATGGATAACAGAGGCAAAATATGCTGTCTTAAAAGTACCTTCAGCGCTGATTGCCGAAGAATTCAATTGCCTTATTAATCCCAATCATAAAGACTCAGCTAGAATAAGTGTTGTCTCAATTAAGCCGTTTTTGTTCGATAGCCGTCTTTTCTAAAAGAAATAGTCCCTCCAAACCCAGGTAAGACAATCATTGAAGAAAACATTGAAAGATCAAATCTTTCAGAAGAAAATAATTTTGATTATCTACTAATAAAGAGGGATGTTCGTAAATAGGCTCTTATGTAAAATAGTATTGTTTTATAAAATGTTGATGAAATTTATTTACCGGTAAATATGTTCTTT
>JASFVU010000073.1:0-8637 GCA_050049665.1 Bacteroidales bacterium
GCTTCCGGCAAACGCCACCGATCCCGATGTACTCTGGTCGGTACAGAACGGGACAGGGCAGGCCACTGTAAGTTCCGGCGGACTGGTAACTGCCGTGGCCAACGGAACCGTTACAGTAACAGCTTCGGCTACCGACGGGTCGGGAGTATCGGATGCGTTTGCCATTACGATCTCCAACCAGATGATACCTGTCAGTTCGATCGGCATTACTTCTGCCGGCGGTGCAACGACCATTGTAACCGACGGAGGAACATTGCAGCTTTTTGCCGAGGTGCTTCCGGCCAATGCCACCAATCCCGATGTACTCTGGTCGGTACAGAACGGGACAGGGCAGGCTACTGTAAGTTCCGGTGGATTGGTAACCGCCGTTTCTGATGGTACGGTAACGGTTACGGCTTCGGCTACCGACGGATCAGGAGTTTCGGATGCTTTTGCCATTACGATCTCTACCCAGATGGTACCTGTCAGCTCGATCGGCATTACTTCGGCCGGCGGTGTAACGACCATTGTAACCGACGGAGGAACATTACAGCTTTTTGCCGAAGTGCTGCCGGCAAACGCCACCAATCCCGATGTACTCTGGTCGGTTCAGCACGGAACCGGGCAGGCGACAGTGAATTCCCAGGGGCTTGTAACCGCTGTTGCTAATGGTACGGTCACAGTAATAGCTTCTGCTACAGATGGATCGGGAGTTTCCGGTTCATTGGATATAAGCATTTCTAATCAGAATGTTCACCAGGAAAATCATCCTCCTGATATTAATGACCAGATCTTTGATGTCTATGAGAGTGATCCCCAGGAAGATTTTATCGGAACAATTCTGGCTTACGATAGTGATGCCGGACAAATCCTGAGTTTTACAATAGAATCGGGAAATGAAGGCGGTTTTTTCAGTATTGATGCAAATACCGGAAATCTGTACTTCTCCGGCTTACCGGTTGATTTTTATAGTATCAGTCAATATGAACTTCAGGTAATGGTCACGGACGATGGGGAAGAGAGGTTATCAGATATGGCCCGGATAATTATTAATCTTATCCCCTCGGCAGATGTGTATTACATTGATCCGGGTAACACACAGGATGTGGCTATGGATGGGTCCAAAGATCATCCTTTTGATTCGTGGGGAAAAGTAAATTGGAAAGAGGGATCAGTATATCTTCAAAAGAGAGGGACAAGCAGTATAGAAGTTAACGCTATTGAGATAATTTCTGACGATGTTACAATAGGAGCCTACGGATCAGACGATAATAATCCGGAGATCATCAGTCAGACGGGAGAATATGCCATTCAATCGGTAGACAAAAGGAATATTACGATACGGAACATGACTATAAAGGCTGATAATGCTTTCTCATGCTTATACTTTTTAGGTGAACAATCTGATAATATAACCATTGAGAAATGCATTCTGGAAAGTCAGGTATATGCGATTCGCATTATCAATGGGGGTGCATTCTACATTTTAAAGAATACCATTAAACAAGCGGTTAATAGCATTTTTCTGATCGCCGATTTTGCTGAGATCAGTTACAACAATTTCAGTGGCAATCAGCAGGCCATAAATCTGAGCACTTCTCAGGGTGATGCCCGTATCTTTAACAATGTATTCTGTGATAACAGAAAAGCAATTGTTGCAGACAGGACGCAGACACTGCTCTATAACAATATATTTTATTTCACTTCTACTTCCGACTGTGCCATAGAACATACATTGGCGAATTGTTACTCGGATTATAATATATATTATCCGGAACATTCCGGATTTGTCCGGTTCAGCGGAACATCCTACGCAAGTATTGAAGAACTCAGGCAACTCACTGCACTGGATGAGAATTCGCTGGTACAGGATCCCCTGCTGAAGGATCGTTTTCAGGATGACTATAAGATAATGGACGGTTCACCGGCCATTGATGCAGGAATTTATATCGGCCCGCTTGAAGATATGTATGGCACAAAGGTACCTGTAGGCAAAGCGCCCGATATTGGCTCGTGTGAGAAGCAGCTAGTACTTTCTGATAACCCCGGTAGAAACCCACTTGCTAAAATACAAGAAGAAGGTATCGTAGTGTATCCTAATCCGGCCAAGGGGTATATGACTATTGAGAATCAAAGGAGTAATTCATTGTTTATCAAGGTTGAGTTACTGGATTATTCCGGCAGAGTACTTATGTATGAAGAGTTTGATTTTTTTACTTCAGGATCAAAAACCCAGTTACAACTTAATACCTTACAAAAAGGAATATACTGGCTAAAGATACATTATGATAATGGAGATCCTGTAATTAAGAAGGTTGTAGTTAACTGAATTTTGGCAGGTTAAAATCAGATCACTGCAGAATAGTTTTGAACTTAAACAAGAGTGCAGACTCCCTGGTTTTTGTATCCGGACGATACTTAAACAATGGTTCTCCCGGAATTCCGGAAAGATGAGTGCCTGTTTTCAGGAGAAATACACATCATCTCCTTTTCTTCCTTCTTTACCGATGTATGGCTTTGATGAAGCAAGGTTTACACGGATATAATATTACTGATTTGAACAAGTTCGCATGCTTATTGTTTTAACTCTGTTTCATACATAAAATTCAGGCATATGTCTGTTTTGTACAGAGACCAATTAGCGGCACATATTATTATGGAGAGGCTTTTTATGCGACAGATGTAAGAATACGTGTATTTGATCAATTTTTTTTGCAGAAATATGTTTAAATATTCATCTTGCATCCATATTTTATAGTTCTTAATTATTACTTATCCATTTAATTATGAGTGAGATCGACAATAAAGAGATCATACGGAAGTATGTTAAAGAGAATACGTTTAAAGAATCAAATCTGATTCAGGATGATACACTGATTTTCCAAGAAGGTTTTTTTGATTCTATGGGTTTTGTCCTGTTGATCGATTTTCTCGAGGAAAATTGTAAAATAAAGACGAACGACAATGATCTGGTTGAGGAGAATTTCGAGTCGATAAATGCAATTAATGACTTTGTTGCCCGTAAACTTAACGGAAGCAATTAATATTATTTTCTTTTGTGCGGAATTGCCGGAATATATAATCTAAAGGATACTTCTGTTTCAGAAGATATCCTGAAACGGATGCTTGGACGTATCCGTTACCGGGGTCCGGATGAATGTGGGGTGTTTGTATCCCGCAACATAGGGATCGGGAATGTTCGTTTAAGTATAATCGATCTTTCTTCGGGACAGCAGCCCATGCCGAATGACGATAGATCTTTGTGGATCGTCTATAATGGTGAAGTCTTCAATTACCCCGAATTAAGAAGTGAACTCGAGCGGAAAGAAATCAAATTCAGGACTGATTCCGATACCGAGGTAGTTCTGAGATATTATGAGCAATATGGCGAGGATTGTCTGAACTACTTCAACGGTCAATTTGCTTTTTCGATTTGGGATAGCAGGAAACAGGAACTCTTCCTGGCAAGGGACCGGATGGGAATTCGTCCATTATTTTATACTCGTCAAAACAACACATTCGTTTTTGGATCAGAGATTAAGTCTATTCTTGAATGTCCGGATGTGAACTCCGGAATTGATCCGGCAGTATTGCATCAGGTGTTCACCTTCTGGACCACCCTGTCTCCAAAAACCGTATTTCGTGAGGTTTTTGAACTGCCGCCGGGACATTATATGAAGGTAAGTAAAAAGGAAACCAAAGTTACCAAATACTGGAACCTGAATTTTCCTGCAAATGGTTATGACTATATTTCTGATGCGGAAGAAGCAGCCGAAAAGTTATCGGCACTGTTCGAAGATGCCGTCAGAATAAGGTTGCGGGCTGATGTACCGGTAGCAGCCTATCTTAGCGGAGGGATTGATTCAAGCTCAACTACTTATTACATAAAAAAGGCAGATCAGAAAAACCTTCAGACCTTTTCAATTGGTTTTGCGGATAAAGATTTCGACGAGACCTTGTTTCAGAACGAAGTGTCGGAGTATCTTCAGACTCAGCATACAGGTTTTACCTGTACCAATCAGGATATAGCAGCCAGTTTCCCTGAAGTTGTCTGGCATACGGAGAACCCTGTTTTAAGAACTGCCCCTGTTCCCATGTATCTGCTTTCAAAAAATGTAAGGAGAAATAATATAAAGGTTGTAATTACCGGAGAGGGTGCTGATGAGATGCTCGGCGGATATAATATTTTCAAAGAAATGATCATTAGAAGGTTTTGGGCCAGGTATCCTGATTCACAATACCGTCCATTGTTGCTGAAACAATTGTATCCGTATATACCTGCACTTCAGAATCAATCCGGTAAAATGCTGAAGTTTTTCTTCGGTTATAAACTTACAGAAACCAATTCCCCTGTTTACTCTCACCTGCTTCGCTGGAATAATTCAAGTAAAATAACAGGGTATCTGACACCTGAAATACAAAGCAGTTTTAACGGATATGATCCTGTGGGAGAATTAGTAGCTAGTTTGCCGGCAGATTTTTATTCCTATGGATCTCTGGCAAAAGCGCAATGGCTTGAATCAACCATTTTTATGTCCGGTTATCTTCTTTCCTCTCAGGGTGATCGTATGGCCATGGCCAATTCAGTGGAAGGTCGTTATCCTTTTCTTGATCACCGGGTGATGGAATTTGCAGGCAAATTGCATCCGGATCTTAAGATAAACGGGTTAAATGAAAAGTTTATCCTTAAAAAAATGATGACGGGAAAAATCCCTGAATCTGTATTGAAAAGGTCAAAACAAGCTTATCGGGCACCTATTTCAGGAAGTTTTCTTGGTGAACAGACCCCTTCTTATGTTCAGGAAATGCTTGACAGTTCTACAGTAAATGATTTTGGCATTTTTGATCCGGCTAAAGTGACAGCTTTATATGATAAACTAAAAAAATCACCGGGATCAGAGATCGAGAACATGGCACTGGCCGCAATTATCTCAACACAATTAATTCAAAAGCATTTCTTTGCTGATAAACCGGAATTAACAGCTTATATGGATGATTGCAGGGTAATAAATGACTAATTGTCAATAGATATTTTGAGTTCCACTTTTATCATCAGGTATTTATACTATCTGAAAATAAGATTTAGTAAAACATAAAAACCTAGATTATGGCCAATACATTTAAAAAAGGATTTAATGAGAATATTCTGCATATTGAGGATATTGAAAAGACAGTTGATACTATCGTGACAAAGCTCAAAGCAGACACTCACAAAAAACTTAAACGATTTGGTGGGGTTGTTGGGATAAGTGGAGGGATTGATTCTTCTGTAACCATGGCTCTGGCAGCAAGGGCATTCGGACCTGAGAAAGTGCTGGGAGTTATGCTTCCGGAAAAAGATTCCAGTTCGGATAGTGAGAATCTGGCTAAACAACTGGCGGATAAATTCGGTGTTAAAACCATTACAGAGAATGTCAGTCAGGCACTTGCCGGATTTGGCTGCTATGAAAGACGTGACGAAGCCGTGAAAAGAGCTTTTCCGGAATACGATCCTTCCGTATATAAAATGAAAATAGGAATTAAACAGCCTCCGCAGAGCAAACTACCCCCGGTTTTTTCAGTTATTATTGTGGATCCTGAAGGTAATGAGAAAAGTACTGTTCTTCATGCAAGGGACTACATGCAGATTGTAGCGGCTTCAAATTTCAAACAACGTTCACGTATGTCCATGCTGTACTATCATGCTGAACGCCTGCACTATGCAGTAATAGGTACTCCAAACAAGCATGAAGTGGAACAGGGATTTTTCGTTAAATATGGTGATGGAGGTGCTGATATTATGCCAATTGGGGACTATTACAAAACACAGGTTTATCAAATGGCCGAATATTTAGGTGTGCCACAGGAAATAATTGACAGAACTCCTACAACCGATACTTATTCAGCCGAACAAACCCAGGAAGAGTTTTTCTATCAGTTTCCCTTTTCCATTATGGATCTTTTATGGTATGGTTATGAAAATAATTATGATCCGAAGGAAGTGGGTGAAGTTATGGGTTTTTCAAAAGAAGAGATACTTGGTATTTTTGAGAATTTTAAGCGTAAACAGGAAACTACTGAATATCTGAGAATGGGTCCTATAAGGGAATAGTGGTTTAGCGATTTAGCAGTTTAGCGATTTAGCAGTTTAGCGATTAAGGGGATAGTTTATGGTATAATTAAAAAAAAGTATATATATCTGATTGAAAAATATCATTATGAATAAATAGCCGGCTATAATTTAAACGATGAGAGATCATACAAAATTAAGGGCATTTGAACTTGCAGATGAATTAGTTGTTTTGATATACAGATCAACAAGGGATTTTCCAAAGGAAGAGGCCTATGGATTAACATCTCAAATAAGAAGAGCTGCAGTTTCGGTTCCTTCAAATATTGTTGAAGGATGTGCAAGAGGCAGCAAAGTTGAATATCGTCGATTTCTTGAGATAGCCTTTGGGTCACTCAGAGAATTAAGTTATCAGTTTGGACTCTCTATCCGGTTAGGTTTTATTAGTGAAATGGAAAGTAATATTAAAAACTGTAAATTAAAATTAACTGAGACTGAAAAAGTTCTTGGGTCTCTTTTACGATCAACCCAATAGTTAATTTTATGAAAAATTGCTGTTTAATTTTTCTGGTTTTTTATTTAATTTCTTCATAGAGTATAAATTTATATGTCTAAATTCCTAAACCCCTAAATACCTATCTTTATGAATGTTTTCGATTACTTTTTTGAATTTTCCGGGGATCTTAAGAAAGATTTCGTTTTGGGACCAAAAGAAACTGTTAGTTATAGTACGCTTTACTCAAAAAGTAATAGCCTCGCACAGTACATTGAATCGAATTTTGATGAGGAGGAAAAAATTCTGCTAATTAGTCCCAACAATGTCTTTTTTCTTATTGTTTATCTGGCAATTCTGAAATCCGGCAGAGTTTGCGTTCCTCTGAATCCTGAAATTGAACCGGAAAATCTGAAATTCATCAGAGATGAGTGCAAAGCCAAATCAGTATTTATACACGATAAATTTATTGGCAGGCATAATTTGACCGGTTTAACCAGTTACGCCGAATCGCAATTAACCGAATTAACAGGACCGGTCGTAAAAGATCAGTTATTCAGTATGGAATTTGATGATTCTCGTTGTGCTGAAATCATCTATACGTCAGGTTCAACCGGTGAACCAAAAGGCGTAATGATCAGCCATAAAAACATTATAGCGAATACCGAATCCATTATTGAATACCTCAAACTTACGGATTCAGATATTATTGAAGTCGTTATGCCATTTTATTATTGTTACGGGCTTTCTTTACTGCATACTCATTTAAGAGCAGGAGGTTCGGTCGTTTTAAATAACACTTTTGTATTTATAGGGTCTGTTTTAAATGATCTGGAACAATATAAATGTACAGGATTTGCCGGTGTCCCCAGTCATTTTCAAATTTTATTAAGAAAATCGGATAGTTTTAAAACGAAAAATTTTCCGGATATGCGTTATGTAACCCAGGCGGGAGGTAAACTTCATACGGTTTTCATTTCAGAATTCATGGAAGTACATCCGGAGATTGATTTCTGTGTAATGTACGGTCAGACAGAAGCTACGGCAAGATTATCCTATTTACCTCCTGCAGACTTAAAAAGTAAGTTAGGATCAATAGGGAAGGGTATTCCGGATGTAGAACTGAAGGTGGTCAATGAAAAGGGGGAGGAAATCAGGCCGGGTGAGACCGGTGAGATCATTGCCAAAGGAAATAATATCATGATGGGGTATCTTAATGATGAAGCTGCTACCAATCAGACAATCAGGGATGGGTGGCTGCATACCGGTGATTTGGGAACAATTGATGAAGATGGATACATCTTCCTGACGGCCCGCTCAAAGGAGATTATTAAAGTAAGGGGTAAAAGGATCAGTCCCAAAGAGATAGAAGAAGTTCTGGTAACTATTCCTGAAGTAATTGATTGCACAATATTCCCGGTTAATGATGATCTTCTGGGAGAGGCAGTAAAGGCTGTAATAACTATTGATAAATCCAGTGAAGATAAAATTACGGTTGACTTCATCAGGGAATACTGTGCAGCCCGTCTGGCAGCTTACAAGATCCCCAGTATCATTGAGTTGAAAAACAGAGTTGCTATTAGTTCAACGGGTAAGAAGATCAAATCGGAATTGAATTAAAATACTTAATCTCATAAAGTAAGAAACGAGAAAAATGTAAGTCTTACTAAACAGACATTAAAATTTTCAACGGAAAGCCAGAGTAAAGCACTCTGGCTTTTTTATTTTTCATAACATACTTTACATTCTTCGACCGTAAATACAAACAGAACTCCTGTATACTTTATCATTTACTGGTTGTCCGAATTTACTGTTTATGTAACATTTAGTGCCATTCATTTATATAATCACAACATTTATCAATAAAAATCGTATATACATCAAACTACTAATACTAAACGTTAAATATTTTTTGATATGGTGGGCAAAAATTATGGTACCTATAGACTGGTACTCATTTTGGTTTTTACTTTAACTTTTTTTTACAGTAAAATTCAGGCAGAGACTTATTACGTAGCGCCATGGGGGAATGATAACAGTTCCGGGACATTTGAGTTGCCTTGGGGAACCTGGCAGAAAGCCTTTGAAGAGGCAAAGGCAGGTGATGTTGTTTATT
>JASFVU010000074.1:0-8600 GCA_050049665.1 Bacteroidales bacterium
AAAAATCCGGTAGGCATGTCCGGCAGACGGCTGGAAGCTAATTTTCATATAGTCATCGGACAGATCGCGTCAGCAAAGAATATCGAGAAGTGCGTGAATCGGGTGGGTCTGAAGGTAAAACAACTGATCCTTGAACCTCTCGCTTCTTCCTCGGCAGTTTTAACGGATGATGAAAAAGAGGCCGGGGTGGCACTGGTGGATATTGGCGGCGGCACCACTGATGTAGCTGTATTCTATGATGATTCCATTCGTCATACGGCTGTGATCCCTTTTGGAGGGAACGTGGTGACAAAAGACATCAAGGAAGGATGCAAAATACTTCACCGGCAGGCCGAGGCTCTGAAGACTCAGTTCGGATCCGCTCTGGGCGACCTTGCTCCGGATGATAAGGTTGTGACAATACCCGGCATAAATGGTCGCGAACCCAAAGAGATCTCTTTCAAAAACCTGGCCTACATAATACAAATGCGGATGGAAGAAATTATTGATGCGGTTATGTTTGAAATTGAAAACAGTGGTTGTATGGATAAGCTGAGTGCAGGGGTTGTGCTTACCGGCGGAGGAGCGCTGCTCAAACATTTGTCGCAACTGGTAAGGTTTCATACGGGGATGGATGTGCGTATCGGGTATCCCATCGAGTACCTGGCCGGAGATCCATCAATAGAAATTAATAAACCACAATATGCTACCAGTGTCGGATTGCTTTTGCGTGGATGGGACCTTTACAGAAAACAGGAGAACGGAGATACGGAAAAAGAAGAAAAGGAGATTGAAGAGGAAGATATGCTGGTTGAAGCCGAAGAGAATAGGGTAGGAAGTGGTATCATAGCCGCTTTTAAAAAGCGTATTACGGATATATTTGAAGAGAAAGGAGCTGACATGGAATAAGATGTTTTAGCAGTTTCATTATACTTAAAACAAAACATTATGAAAGAAGACCTGATGAATTTCGATCTGCCCGTTAATAAATCATCCATCATTAAAGTGATAGGAGTTGGCGGAGGAGGAAGCAATGCAGTCAATTATATGTATCGCCATGGCATTAAGGATGTTGATTTTGTAGTTTGTAACACAGATGCACAGGCTCTGGAGAACAGCCCCGTACAGGTAAAGATCCAGTTGGGGGCATCGCTTACCGAAGGTCGTGGCGCCGGCAACAAGCCTGCCACCGGGAGAGAAGCTGCTATTGAAAATCTTGATGATGTCATTGAAGTATTATCTGTCAATACAAAGATGGTATTTATTACTTCAGGTATGGGCGGAGGTACCGGAACCGGAGCTGCTCCTGTTATAGCAAAAGCAGCAAAAGAACTGGGTATTCTGACTGTTGCGATCGTTACCATACCTTTCCGTAACGAAGGTCAGAGAAGAATAAACCAGGCTTTGGAAGGCATTTCCGAAATTGAAAAATATGTTGATTCTCTGCTCGTAATCAACAACGAAAAGATAAGGGAGATGTATGGTGATCTGAAGGTGTCGGAGGCATTTGCAAAAGCAGACAATGTGCTGGCCATAGCTGCAAAGGGAATTGCTGAGATCATAACCGTTCATGGTTATATCAACGTTGATTTTGCAGATGTGGAAACGGTAATGACCAGTTCCGGTGTTGCTATCATGGGTTCTGCCCGTTCAAAAGGAGAAGATCGTGCCATTAAAGCGGTTACGGAAGCTTTAAATTCTCCCCTGTTAAATGACAATAACATTGTTGGCTCAAGGAACATTCTGATCAATATCACATCGGGCAATGAAGAGATCACCATGGATGAGATCGGGCAGGTTACCGATTATGTCCAGAGTTGTGCAGGTGATCAGGCTGATCTGATCTGGGGAAACGGTATCGATGAGTCTTTAGGTGATGCACTTAGTGTAACCGTGATTGCAACCGGATTTGGGACTAACAGTATTCCTGAACTTTATATGAGGAAAAAGCAACTTGATAAAGTGGCGCTTGATGATGAAAAGTCAGGAAATAATTTGGAACAGGGAAAAACAACAGAGGGTTTTGAAGTTAAAGAAGTGCCGAAAAATCGTAAAAGGTCCGGTGCAGACAACAATATTATAACACAGAGAGAAATTGAATTTGATCTGACTCAACCTTACGAGTCCGAAAGGCTGAGTGATGATGGTCAGGAGAACCAGGTGAAAAGAGCGATAGAGTTCAGGAAGGGTGCTGAACGTGTGAAAACCATTAAGAAAACCTATGAAAAAATGAGGGAAATGGATTTAAACAGTCAGCAGGTAAAATCCAGTATCGATGAAATGGAAAATCAGCCCGCCTATGTACGCCGTAATTTTGAACTGGATAAGACGGAACCGTCCAAAGAGAAAAAAATATCAAAGTATTCCCTTTCAGATGATGATAAGAGTGTGAAATTGAGTGATAACAACAGGTATTTGCATGAAAATGTAGATTGATATAATGATATCGGTTCCGGTAATTATTAGCATCAGAATCAATGGTATGAATCCTCAGGGTATTCCGATAATTATCGGAACTGAACCCAAAATTCCGATGCAGAGCATCGGGGTATTAAACTACATAATGCCGATACGCTTCGCTATCGGGATTAGTTCAACTAACAAATTTCAGTACACTCTCCCGCCTTATGCGGGACAGTCTGTTTCTGAAATTTGAGTTTCACTGAATAAATTTACATGAATCGCGTTTGTATCTTATAATTATTATTCAGGAATTTCTATCTTGCAGAAGGAACTATTGTATCCTTTTTTTGTCTTTAACCGCAGATGCAGTCTGAATATTCCTCTTATCCTATTGCTTGAATATGAAATGTGATGTGGCTGTTATTGGAGCTGGAGTTGGCGGATTAGCGACTTCCATATTGCTTGCTCAGAAGGGATATAACGTATCGGTTTTTGAGAAGAATGCTTATGCCGGGGGCAGGTGCGGCAATTTCATAAAAGACGGACACAGGTTTGATATCGGGGCTACCATGATCATGATGCCCGGAGTTTACAGCAAATTTTATAACCGTATCGGGCGCAATTTCCAGGAAGAAATTGAGCTGATCAGGATGGATCCGACTTACAGAATAAGTTTTCCGGATGGCAAGGAGTTTCTGTTTACACCTTCACTTCATGGAATGAAAGAACAGATTGAAAGTTTTGAGAAAGGCGGGTTTCAACGATTTCTCAGGTATATGCACAAGTGCTCAGGATCATTCGGACTTTCCATGAAATACTTTCTTGATAAGAATTTTTATAACATGTTCGATATGATTAATTTAAGGAACATGTTGCTGCTGTTTAAGGTGAATGCTCACAGGAATCATTATACTTATATCAGTAAGTTCTTCAGGAACGAAGCATTGAGATATATTTTCTCAATCCAGAACCTGTATATTGGGCAAAATCCTTTATCCGCATCGGCGGTTTTTGCCGGCCTGCCATATATTGAGCTATCAGAGGGCGTATGGTTTCCCCGGGGCGGCATGAATACAATTGTTCAGAATCTGCTGAATATTGCTAAGGAACACAACGTAAAATTTTATTTCAATTCGTTTGTTAAGGAAATAGAGATCCAACACAAACGAGCAACAGGAATACTCATAAACGATAGTGATTTTCATTCTGCTGAAACAGTGATCGTAAATGCTGATCTGCCTTATGCATATAACAATCTGTTACCAAAAAATCTGCTGACAAAAAGAATGAGCCTGCTGAATTACACTTGTTCTGCATTTGTATTTCACTGGGGAATGGATATTGTTTATCCTCAGTTGAAACAGCACAATTTGTTTATATCATCCGATTATAAGGATGGTTTACGGCAGGTTTTCAGAAAAAAGATCCTTCCCGAAGAACAGACTTTTTACGTTCATTCACCCGTACGATCAGACCATTCTGCTGCCCCTGACGGGCAGGATTCGATAACAGCTATTGTACAGACAGGTCATCTGGATAGCCGGGTCAAACAGGATTGGAACCATATGAAAGAACTGGCACGCAATGGGATAATCAAACGTCTGGAAAAAGAAGGTCTGAAAGATTTCAAAAAACACATAAAATTTGAAGCTTGTTATTCTCCCAAAACATGGCAAAATTTGTTTAATTTATCTAACGGGGCTGCATTTGGCAGCATTAGTCATAAACTAACACAAATGGGATATTTCAGACCCCACAATAGTCATTATCTGTATAAGAATTTATTCTTTACGGGGAGTAATACACAACCCGGAAGCGGTATTCCGCTGGTACTTTTATCCGCTATGCTTACTACGGAAAGGATCCTTAAAAGCAATGGCAGTAAATCTTAATTTATCATGAAGAATTATAAATCGGAAATAAACTCAGTAATCGAGAAGATTGATTTTGACACGATAAAGGATCACCCGAATATATTAATTGCCGCCGGCTTCTGGGAAGAAGAAAGGTATGGGGCAGCAAAGATCTGTTACCGGTTTATGAGGAAGATTGACGATCTGATCGACGATCGGAAGTCGATCGGTTCAATCTCTGTAGAAGAACGAACGATATTTATCAGCAAGGTAAACAACTGGATTAATTGTCTGAACGAACTTTCTTCATCAGACCCTTTTGTGGATAAAGTACGGGAGACCATTTGCAGGTTTCAGATCCCAGCGGAATTATTCGCAAATTTTTCCAGATCCATGATCTATGATATTACTCACAACGGATTTTCAACTTTCGATGAATTCATTTCTTATGCAGAGGGAGCTTCTGTAGCGCCAGCGGCTGTATTTGTACATTTGTGCTGTCTTAATAAATCGAATGGGCAGTATTATCCTCCTGAATTTCATGTAACAAAAGTGGCACGTCCCTGTGCTCTTTTCAGTTACCTTGTTCACATTATCCGGGATTTTCAAAAAGATCAGAAAAATAATCTGAATTATTTTGCCCTTGATATCCTTAAGAAAAATAATTTAATTCCCGGGGATTTGAAAAAAATAGCTCACGGAGCACGTGTTACCAGGAAATTCAGGAATGTGATCAGGGAATATTATGATCAGGCAGAGAAATATAAACAGGAAACACTGACAACCATTAATGAGATAAAAGATCAACTGGAGGAAAGGTATATTTTAAGTCTGAACGTAATTTTTGATCTGTATTTACAGGTATTTGAACGAATAGACATTGAAAATGGCAATTTCACAGCCGAAGAACTTACACCTACTTTTTCCGAAATAAAAGAAAGAGTATTAAGTATTTGTGGCTGATTTTGGACTACAAAAGGTTTTTGCTTTTTTAATAAACAATTATTATGAAAATAAGTCAACAGGTAAATGAAGAAATGAAATCGGCTATGCGTTCCAGAGATAAGATAACTTTGGAAGCTTTACGTGCCGCCAAAACTGCTTTTACCCTGGCCAGAACGAAGCAGGGAGCAGCGGAAGAGTTAACGGATGAAGAGGAAGTGAAAATAATTCAGAAATTGGTAAAGCAAAGAAATGAATCTGCCGGGATTTATAAGGATCAGGGGCGTGAGGACCTTTATGATAAAGAAACGGCAGAACTCAAAGTACTTGAAAAATACCTCCCGGCGAAATTGAGTGATGAAGACTTAAGAGATTATTTAAAGACTCTTGTTGAAAGAACGGGGGCTGTCGATCAGAAAGATATGGGTAAAGTAATGGGCATCGCAACAAAAGAGCTTACAGGAAAAGCAGACGGAAAAGAAATAGCATCGATTGTAAGGGAACTGCTGACGAAATAGGCAGACAGGTATTTTCTTTTGCCATAAAAAAAGAAGGTGTCCAAAAAGTAGGGAACAATATCCTTTCAGAGAATATTTCTACTTTGTGAAACTCAGTGCCTTCTTTGTGGTTCTCTGCCTTCGTGGGCCATAGTCTGTTTAGTAGACAAAGTCCTGATTAAAGGTCAATTAAAACTATACTGCAAAGTTACTCAAAGTAGGCGCAAAGGCGACACAAAAACTTTTTGGATACCTTCTTATGATACGGAATCGTTAAATATTAGTAGAAGTTTGCTCTGTGATCCTTTATGTCCGCCATTTCGTTGAGTACCTGAAAAGTTGATCTCATTGCACGGTTTGAATAGGACCTCCGGATATAATTCTTTGTCATTTGCAAATTATCGAATTCATTCGCCGTGTCATTGATGTTATCCACATTTACTACATATACTCCATTTTCCCCGGCAATTGGGGATGATAACTCATTCAGATCCAGATTAACCGCAGTGGCTATCAGTTTTGGTTCGTTGCCGGCAACCGGAACGGAAAATGAAGAAAACCGTATTCCTGTTGCAGAATGTACATCCAGATTCAATTCTGAAGCAAGCTCATCAATGGAATTGGTATTGTTCATAGCCTGCTCGATCTCACTGCTCATGATTTCGGCTTTCTTGTCTTTTATTATTTCAAGCTCAAGATCAGTTTTAACATTTTCAATAGGAGCATATCCTTTATGGGAAACCTTTGTTAAGACAGCAACAACGTATTTCCCTCCATAGTCCCTGATATCATCAATAATACTTCCTTCTTCTGCCTGAAAAGCCCAATGTACGATATATCTGGAACCTGCCAGTCCCGGCACTTCCTCATCGAGAGGCTTCATGTCAAAGACCGGAATAGCTTTCGGGTCGCCGTCTTTGGTAGCAGCGTCAAATTTTTCAAGCGTATTGTTTTGTGTAGCAAATTCAATAGCCCTGGTGTAATACACCTGATCGGTCTCATTGCTTGGAATTACTTCCCTTACAAGAATACCAACCTGCACTTTTTTAACCGGGGTAGACACATCTGTAATCTTGACAATATGAAGTCCGTTTTGAGTGTATGTTATTTTAACATCTCCTTTTTTGGCATAAAAACAACTGTCACTGAAATATTGCCCGTTATAGCCTTCTTTGATCCATCCGATATCACCACCCGCCTGTGCCGAAGGATCGGCGGAATTTTCCCTGGCAAGCCGTGCAAAGTTTGCTCCTTTTTCAATTTCGGTTTTTAAGCTGTCAGCCAGCATTTGCATGTAGTTTACATTGTTTTGGGTTACAGGAAGAACGATTTGACTTACCCGTACCGAGTCCGGTAAGTAATTGATTTTTGCCAGTTTGGCAAGTTTATAAGCATCGTCTTCAAAGTATGGTCCGTAAACATCCCCAACCCTGGCGTTAAACATAAATTGGTCCAGTGTATCAGGCAGTTCACCCTTTTTATAATTAGTAGGATCATAAGGAGGAGAGTTAAAGTTGATGTATTGTTCAACATCTTCTATCTCTTCAAATTCCGAATAAGCATCTTCTATCCAGGCTTTGGCATCATGATAATCTTTCCTGGACGGAATAATTTCAAATTCAACATACCTGATATTTCTGGATTCTTCCTGCTTGAATCTTTCCCTGTTCTCTTTGTAATATTTGTTTAGTTCCCCTTTGCTGACAGATGCCAGACTGTCCGCCACCGAAGTATAGGGTTTCTGAATAAAACTGATGTCCACGGAATTGTTTAACTGGTTTTGTCTTCGCTGAGCTTCAAGTTTGTTTACATACAGCCCCTGACTAATTAAGCTTTGGTATTTTGTATAAAGCCTTTCTTTTGTGATCATATCTTCGTAGTATACCCACAGGGTTTTCTGTTCACCGGTCAACTGATCAATTCTGCTCAGAAATTCTGTTAACTGCAACCGGTTAATGACACCGGTCTGCGGATCGCCAAACATTTGCCTGACTAACTGATGAGGATTTGGTCCCTGGATCAGATCAGAAAATTCCTGGTCGTCAACGGCTAATCCCAGTTTTTCATACTCCCGAAATAATACATTGTCCTGGAGAAGGTCCTCCCATGCCTGATTTCTGGCACCTAAGCGCATATCTTCATCCAGGGAACTAGTCTGGTATTGTATTTTAAGAATTTCTTCATAATGCTGATTCAGTTTTTGAAATTCAGGATAGGTTATTTTTTTCCCGTTTATTTCAGCAATATTCATTTTTGATTTCTGATATATGAAACCACCGGATAAAAGAAAATCACCAACAAGAAATGCCAAAAGTGCTACTCCAATTATTACTGCAACCAACAATCCTGCCCTGTTTCTGATGCTCTGTATAATTGCCATTAGATAAGAAATTTAGGTTTGAAAAATCAGGCTACGAATATAGTAATTAAAAGCTTTATTCAACAAAAACCAATTAAAAATTGAGAATTTTTAGGACAGAATCAGTTTGAGGTGGACAAGATCGATTTTAGTACTTGTTACTTTCAGTATTTTTATCTCAAAACGATCAATGTCAATTCGTTCATTTAATTTGGGAATGTTCTCATGATGATGAAAGATGAATCCGGCAAGTGTTTCATAATCTTCTGATTCAGGGATCTTTAATTTGTACTTTTCATTAATGAAGTCAATTTCCAGCCGGCCTGAAAAAATATATTCCTGTTCATTTATTTGTTTATCGATCAATTCAATGGTGTCATGTTCATCTTCAATCTCACCAAATATTTCTTCAATGATATCTTCAATGGTTAGCATTCCTGAGAGACCTCCAAACTCATCGACAACAACAGCCATGCTTTTCTTTTCCTGAATAAATTTTTCAAGAAGAATATTAGCGGCCATGGTTTCCGGGACAAATGATATTTCTATCACCTGATCCCGGATAGA
>JASFVU010000075.1:0-8582 GCA_050049665.1 Bacteroidales bacterium
CAATTCTACGGAAATATCCGGATTTTTTGTCTTGTATACAATCTGATCAGGTTGTTCCGTGAAGGAGTAGGATCATAATTTACACGGCTTTGAAGAAGCAGGTCTGTATACAAGACAAAAAATCCGGATGTTTCCGTAGAATTGGGAGTTAAATCAGATTACGGTTTTTAGTAAAAAAAATCGTTCAATACGGAACAGTCGTATACTTTTCGCGAAGGCTTTGTCTGAAAAAATCAAGGGATTTTCTGATCTGAGTATCAACGGTATTTTCAGATATCTGCAATCTTTGGGCAATTTCCCTGTAAGTGTATCCTTCATTCCTGCTTAAAAGGAAAATTTCTTTTCTTCTTTCCGGAAGTTTTGAGATCAAATCAAGATAATAGGTATTCAACTCATCATAATTCAGTTTACGCTCAAGATTGTTTTCCAGCTTTTCGGCATATTCCTGAATATATTCCCTGTAGTACCTTTCATTGATCCTTACACGGAAAATATTGTAAATCTTATTCCTGGCAATTTTGAAAATATAACCGGAGAATGAATAGTTCTCATCAAGCTTATAACGCATTTCCCACAATTTCATGAACGTATCCTGAACCAAACCTTCGGCTTCCTGCCTGGATTGAAGCAGTCTGTAACTGAAATTGAAAAGCTTTTTGTTGTATTTCAGGTATAATTTTTCAAAAGCTGTATCATCTCCGGCTTTAAGCCGACCCACCCATCGTTTATCCTGAAGATTGATCATCAAAATACAGATTTAAATTGAAGAGGACCGATTGGTAGGACAATGATATTATTTTAGACTGAATTAACAAAATTTTGATGAAGAGATTTCATAAGTTGGTCTGCAGAACAATTCTTTATGAAGCGTTTCTGCAGTAACTGTCTCTTAACCGACCATGGATTCAATCCATTTCCTTGCATTAACAAACGCTTCGATCCAGGGGCTTATTTCATCTGTTTTTCTTTCTTCGGGATACCGGGCCCAGTTCCATGGAAAGATCGCTCTTTCGATGTGCGGCATCATAACCAGGTGTCGTCCGTCCCCTGAACACAGAGATGCGACATTGTAATCGGATCCGTTGGGATTTCCCGGATATTCATCATAACTGTACTTCATGGGAATATGGTATTGGTCTTCCGGCAGGGACAAATTGAATTTTCCTTCTCCGTGTGCAACCCAAATGCCTAAGCGGCTGCCCGCCAGCGAACCTAACATAACGGATTTATTTTCCAGGATATCGACATTCAGGAAGGCAGATTCGAATTTTTGAGAATCGTTAAAAGTCATGTAAGGCTTATCATTTTTGCCATGGCCTATCAGTCCGAGTTCCATCATCAACTGGCACCCGTTGCAGACACCAAGACTAAGCGTATCCTCTCTTGCATAAAATCTGTCAAGGGCTTCCTTGGCCCTTGGATTGAATAAAAACGCCCCTGCCCATCCCTTGGCACTCCCTAATACATCACTGTTTGAAAATCCACCGACAAAAACGGTCATGTTAATCTCTTCAAGAGTTTCTCTGCCGGATATCAGATCGGTCATATGGACATCCTTTACATCCATTCCTGCCTGGTACATGCTGTAGGCCATTTCACGATCGCCGTTAACACCCTTTTCACGAATAATAGCTGTTTTTATTCGGGAAGATTCTCTTCGTACACGCTTTAATCCGTAATATGAAAGGGCTCCGGTGAATGTTTCGGGGAAACGAAAATGAAGTTCCTGAGAACTGTAGTTGGCATATCTTTTCTTTGCCATTTCTTTTTTGGTCTGACTACTGTCCAAAAGAAAGGAAGTCTTGTACCAGATATCCCGAAGCGAATTGATATCAAATTCGTGTTTTATATTGCCATTCGCAATCAGAAGGATCCTTTTGTCCGTGATTTTTCCAATGGGATAAAAATCAATTTGCTCTGATTTAAGTCTGTCTGTTACGTTATTTTCTTTGTCAACCTGAATCACCAGGGCAGGGCTTTCACTGAACAATTTCCGTATAATATCAGCTTTGCCGAATGGGCTCAGATCAGCTTCCAGACCTGTATGATTATTCGGGAAACACATTTCAAGGAGGGTCGTTATCAGTCCGCCTGAAGAGACATCATGTCCGGCAAGGATGTATTCTTCTTTAATTAAATTCTGGATCACGTTGAAAATACGGGATAATTTTCTGCCTTCAAATACACCGGGAGTTTGTTTTCCCAGCTTGTTCACCACGTTGGCAAAGCTGCTTCCCCCGAGGCAAAAATCCATTTCTGACACCGGTATGTATATGAGAACAGAGTCTTTGACAGGCCGGATCGCCGGTTCTGTTGCTTTACGAAAATCGTCTACTTCACCGGCAGCAGAAACAATCACTGTTCCGGGAGACATTACAATGTCCCCGTCAGGATATTTCTGGGTCATTGACAGGGAATCTTTACCGGTCGGGATGTTGATTCCCAGAGAGACAGCGAAATCGCTGGCAGCTTTTACAGCCTTGTACAACCGTGTATCTTCTCCTTTATTTTTACAGGGCCACATCCAGTTTGCACTGAGTGAAACAGACCGGATGCCATTTGAGAGGGGAGCCCAGACAATGTTTGTCAGTGCTTCGGTAATAGCGAGTTTTGAACCGGCTTCGGGATCAATGAGAGCAGCTGCCGGAGCATGGCCGATAGAAGTGGCAATTCCCTTATATCCCGAATAATCCAGTGCGGCAATTGCCATATTGTTCAGCGGAAGCTGTACGGAGCCGGTAGTTTGTTGTTTTGCTACTTTACCGGTTACGGAGCGGTCGACTTTGTTTGTAAGCCAGTCCTTACAGGCCACTGATTCCAGTTGCAGCACCTGCTCCAGATAATGACGGATCTTACCGGGATCATATTTGACATCCTGAAAATCCTGATCAAAGGTGATATCCTGCATGATCGTTTTTGGCGGATTGCCGAACATATCCTCCAGCTTCAGATCTATTGGCTTTTCACCTTTTTTATTTTGGAAAACAAATTTGTGGTCACCGGTAGTTTCCCCGATCACATACATGGGTGCCCTTTCGCGTTCCGATACATCCTTCAGATAGCTGATGTTTTTTTCGTCAAGCAAAAGTCCCATCCTCTCCTGTGATTCGTTTCCTGCAATTTCCTTATCGGAAAGGGTAGGGTCACCCACGGGCAATTTATTCATATCGATCATACCACCTGTTTCTTCCACCAGTTCCGACAGGCAGTTCAAATGACCGCCTGCCCCGTGATCATGAATGGAAATAACGGGATTGTTCTCTGATTCTGCCATGGCCCTTATGGCATTGCATACACGCTTTTGCATCTCAGGGTTTGAGCGCTGGACGGCATTGAGTTCAATAGCGTTTTTGTATTCCCCGGTGGCAACGGATGAGACGGCGCCTCCACCCATACCTATCCGGTAGTTGTCACCTCCGAGAAGAACAATCTTATTTCCCTTTTCCGGATGATCCTTTTTGCTGTCTTCTGCTTTTCCGAACCCGATTCCTCCCGCCAGCATGACCACTTTATCGTAGCCATAAACCAAATTATTTTCCATGTATTCAAATGTCAGCAGACTTCCGCATATCAAAGGCTGGCCGAATTTATTTCCGAAATCACTGGCGCCGTTGGAAGCTTTTATCAGAATTTGTTTTGGATTTTGATACAGCCATTCTCTTGCCGGAATATTTTTTTCCCAGTCCCTGTCTTTTTCCAGTCGCGAATAAGAGGTCATATAGACGGCGGTACCTGCCAGCGGCATGGCTGATTTTCCGCCTCCGACGCGATCCCGTATTTCTCCTCCTGTGCCGGTGGCCGCACCGTTAAATGGTTCTACGGTTGTCGGAAAATTGTGGGTTTCGGCTTTCAGCGAAAGAACCGAATTGATGTTCCTTACTGCAAAATAGTCCGGTTTGTCCTGGGATATCGGGGCAAACTGTTCTATTACAGGTCCGCTTAAAAAAGCACAGTTATCAGTATAAGCAGAAACAACCGAATTGGGATTTGATTTCGTAGTAAGTTTAATGAGCTGAAATAACGATTCGTTTTTTTCTTCTCCGTCAATCACGAAGATGCCGTTAAATATTTTATGCCTGCAGTGTTCCGAATTTACCTGTGAAAAACCGAATATTTCACTGTCAGTCAGCCGTCTCCCGAGTTTACGGCTCAGGTGCTCCAGGTAACTGATCTCCTCATCGCTTAGTGCCAGGCCTTCTTCATGATTATATCCGGCAATATCATCAATGTAACGGATCGGCTCAGGTTTGATATCAACAGTAAATACGGCCTGATCAAGCCCTTTGTACAAACGATTCAGCATAGGATCATAAGCAGGGGTATCAGCAGTTGTAGAGGTAAATTTCTCTATCCTGCTTATCCCTGAAATACCCATATTCTGGGTGATTTCAACGGCATTCGTACTCCAGGGAGTTATCATTTCCCGTCGCGGACCAATGAAGTTTCCGTTTGTTTCAAGCTGGTCGGTGTACTCAGCCCCGGAAAACAACCAGGAAAGTTTACTCAAAGTATCCGGCCCGGGCAATTCCGGCACTTCAACAGCAATAATATCGGCATTCCGGTCTCTGAAAAAAAGAATCATATAATTGATATTTGGAAGGTTAATGTAACTGCATGCAAAAGTACGAATGAATTAATTTTGTTTGGGTTTTTTCTGTACGTTTTATAAACTGAAAATTGTGAATAACCGGTCATTGAGACCAAAAACATGAATGAACTCTGTTTATACTTCAATCACCCGGATATGGTCGTTTTTTTTCAGGTAGGTTTTAATAATTTGCTGAACATCGCGGTTATCATTGTATTTACTGATACAATCATCCAGCAAACCCGTATCGGCTGTACAGGAATCCTTATCGATGTAGCCATACCCGATGTACTTCCCGTTATCGACTTTTACCAGTGCATATTCACCGGCACTTCTTCCGGTATCCACAATAAAAAAATTTTTGTGCCTGTATTGGTGAAACATTAAAAATTCATGGGCTTTCCTGTTGTATGAACCGGGAGATTCCTTGCCTGTGCAGGCTCCGTCACACATTGAAATTTCGTATTGAAAACAAGCCCCCGCACCGGAATACAGATCACAGAGTTTATGGCATAAGCCGAATTCTTCTGCCTTGTTCCGAAGATAATTTTTGGCCGTCACTAAAGATGAAAAGGAACATAACGGGGATTCATTTCGGCGGCTGTTCTTTTCAATCAGAAAACGATAATATCCGTTTCCGTCAACATAATAATATATTCCGTAATGTGAGAATGATCTCCTTTGTGCCCTGTTAAACAAAGGGATATTCATTTTTATTTCATGTGATTCTTTTAATAATGCGATCAGCTCACTTCCGGTAAGTTCGTAATCGATATCAGCAATTTCATTGCGCATTTGTATGGCTTTTTTGGTACTGCTATTGTTGAAATGACTGATGACGCGGCTTTTGATATTTTTGCTTTTGCCAATGTATATTAACTCGTTTTTGTCGTTATAGAAATAATATACACCGGTTGATTCGGGAAGATCATGAATTTTTTTAACAGGCAATTCTGGATGCAGGTTATTTTTATCAATATGATTTAAAATATCAGATCCCAGATGATTATTATTGCTTAATTTAAGCAGATATTCAAATAATTTTACCGTTGCCGCAGCATCTCCTCCTGCCCGGTGTCGGGATAAGATATCAATATTCAGGGACCGGCAAAGATTTCCCAGGCTATACGAACTGAGGCCCGGAATAAGCTTTCTGCTTAACTGGACGGTACATATCTTTTCACGTTGAAAGCTGTATCCGAGTCTTTTGTATTCATTCCGGATAAACTGGTAGTCAAAAGAAACGTTATGAGCCACAAAACAGCAGTCTTTCGTAAGCTCAATAATTTTTTTTGCGATCTCATAAAATTTGGGAGAGTCCGAAACCATGTCATTGGAAATGCCGGTTAAACCGGTTATGTAATATGGTATTTTTTTTTCAGGGTTTACCAGAGAACAAAATTCATCAACAACCCTGGTTCCATTGTGCACAAAAATGGCTATTTCGGTGATCTTCTCAACAACGGGACTGCCTCCGGTTGTTTCTATATCGATTATTGCGTACATGCAGAAATAAAATTATGTTATAGAAACAACAGAATGTATAAAATTGCAGAATTTTTATTAAGAACAAAAAAAAAGCTCTGCATTGTGACATGCAGAGCCAGAGACCGTTAGCGCGTGTGACTGATATAAGGTAGGAGTTGTAAAAGTAATTATATTTATTTAAAATGCAAACATATTGCTATTTATTTAGATTTCTTGTGATCCGGTTTAAGGCTAAATGACTATTATCAGCCGCAAGCAATTTTATTATTGCTTTTTGTAAAAGCCTTATATAAAGTATTTAAATTTCAACAATTCGGTTAAAATATAGGCTTTTTTAAATTTTTATCTATATTTGTTTCACTATGCTTGCTGGGGCAATTCCTTTCATTGGATGATGTGAGACAAAATAATTTTCAAATAGACATTTTAGGTAAGATGAGAAAGAATGAAACTTTAGAAGAAATGGTTGCGAGGCGAAACAAACGCCTGAAGAGTTTGTTTTCAAGAAACGGAGTGAATGTGAGATTGGTTGGGGATGATCAGAAACCGGCTGTCATTATGGATGAATCGGTGGTTTTATCATGCTATGTCAAGAATTTTGATTTACATTTTACAAAAGAGCCTTTCAGCGATGATATAGTCAAAACAGTGAAGCTTAAGCATGAGCCTGATATCACACGTTTTGAGTTACAGGAAGTTATTGAACTCTGTAAACACCGCCCTGTATACCGGGTGATGCTCAAAGGTACCGAGTTGTTTCTTGTAGGCTATAATTATCTGAATTCAGAGGATTCTGTAGGACGATATCCTGTTTTTGCAAAACACAAACCCAAAGTGTATTTTGACAGGACATATGCTGAAAAGGTTGCCGTTAATCTTCAGGATGACGGTTATGAAATTGACATTGTTTAAGTCAGGACCGTAGTCAAAAAATCTTTGTATTTTATTTTGAGACATCAATTCTCAGTTCATGACAGATGTTATCATAACGATGGTTCATTTGTCCTGCAGGATTTGTAATTGGTATCTCAGTTCAGTTTTTGTTTTCCTGATAAGCCCTGACAGTCGTTACGTTAATCCGGATCGGTCGGCGGGAGTCAGGAGTGAAAGTACTGTTGATCCCATAAGGGTTATTCCGATCCGGGTTTAATCCTCCTTCGCCCCGAGGTCTCGGGCTTCGGCGGACGAGAAGGTATGGTTTAATTGGCTTCGCCAAGCTCTCTCGCCTGAGGCGAGGTCGGTTCCCCGGGGCTTGCCCCGGAAAAAAGAGTCCAGGGCTTGCCCTTGGGTTTAAAACCATTTATTGGTCGGGTGTTTTCCGCAATTTTTTCTTAATGCTGTGTTTGATTTTGTTTTCCTGCTTTTTTTTCAAAGATGCTTTTGTCGGTTTGGTTGGGATCCTCTTTTTTGTCGGTTTCATTGCTTTCTCCAGGACGTTGTAAAATTTGCTGACAGCCAGATCCCTGTTTCTTATCTGTGAGCGTTCCGATTGGGAACTGACTACCAGATCCCCGTTTTTGTTCACCCGGGATTTCAGCTTTTTCATGAGCAATGTTTTTTCATTATCCGTCAATAACCCTGATTTCATAACATTGAAATGAAGCATTATTTTTGTATTTACCTTGTTTACATGCTGTCCGCCCGGACCGCTGCTCAGGGATGCGGAAATGGTAAATTCTTTTTCCAGACCGATATTTTTCAGATTCCTTTTCACCATACAAATATGGAAGATATAGTGTTAAAAAGCATTTCTCCCGGAAGCGATTTGCAGATCAAAGAATAAAGAAAAGCGCTACACCGGATACACTTATTACGGCACCGATTACTTCATAGATCGTTATTTTCTGTTTGAATAAAATTACAGCCGGGGCAATGATCAGTACAGGAACTATGGCCATGATCGTGGATGCAATGCCGGTTTGCGTATGGGTAACGGCCAGCAGGGAAAAAGATACTCCAAGGAAAGGACCGAAAAATGATCCTGTAGCTATGCCCTGCATGGCTTTCAGATGGAACAATGCATGATAAACCCTTTTCCACCTTTTCAGGTATGTTACGAGAATACTGAAACCGGCGATACCGGCAATAATCCTGATTTGTGTTGAGGCGAACGGGTCGCCGCTGATCATTCCCAATTTGCTTAATACAAGTCCCAAAGCCTGTCCCGCCGCACCTCCGAATGCAAAAAGCACACCTTTTACGGGTAATTTCAGTGTTAGCCTGGAATTTTCGTTTTCCCTGCTCAAAATAGCCATTGATATGCCTCCGATGGTCAGTGCCATACCGAGGTAATTCAGGTAACCGATCCGTTCTTTTAAAATAAGGAATCCGAACAGGGCCGCAAGAGGAGGTACGAGGGCCATGATAAGCATGGAAAAACGGGAACCGATAATCGTATAAGATTTGAACAGGAACAGATCTCCGATAACGAAACCGATAAACCCGGACAAACTTAACCAAAGCCAGTTAAAAGAATCTGCCCCGGCAGGAAAAAAATGTCCCTTTG
>JASFVU010000076.1:0-8561 GCA_050049665.1 Bacteroidales bacterium
ATGAGGGATATTTTCTTCTGGTTGAGGATGATGGTATATTCATAGGGCGAAACGTATTCCCACCGGACCCTGTCGGGATACTTATACCAGAATTCACCTGTTGACTTCAGATCGGAATCAAGGTATTCCATTTTTTTTTCCTGGGTAAAATTACAGTGAATGGTTTTTATACTTCCTGTCGATTCCCGGATCTTTTGTTCAATGTATATTTCCTGTTCAACAGGTACGAATTTGTCAGTCTGAGCCGTCAGGGCAGGTACCGAAATCAGCATGGCGAAAAAAACGCTGTATAATATCAATAAATTCGTTTTTGTCATACCCGGTTATTTAAAAGTTCACTGATAGTAACCAGCTTGTAATGCTTTTGGTTGCAATATACTAAAACCTCTTTTAAAACCGGGAGTATATTTTCGGATGAATCATGCAGCAGGACAATATCACCTGGTCCGATCCGGTCGGTGACAGTGTGGATTATTCTCTCCGGTTTTCTTTTTGTCGTATCCATTGACCGGATCGACCAACCGATGGTTGTCAGGTTAAACGTTGCAAGGGCTCTGGCAATGAGTGGATTTGTCACCCCGAATGGCGGACGGAAGCAGACAGGTTCCTGTTGAGTGATCTTTCGGATCGTCTCCTGTGTACGGATTATTTCCCGTTTGATCTTATTTACCCGCATCAACGGGAACAGGTTACTGTGTGAATAGGAGTGGTTACCGATCTCATGACCTGATGAAACCATTTTTTTGATGAGGTTCTTAAATCTCCGGATTTTTTTCCCGATGATAAAAAACGTAGCTTTTGCCCTACTGTCTTCAAGCAGTTCAAGCACTTTTCCGGTGGCTTCACATGGTCCGTCATCAAACGTCAGGCATACCAGTTTATCTTTTACGGGAACACTGCAGACAGCCGAAATGTAAACCCCTGAAGAGATCGTATAGGAAGCAAGTGCAGAAAATATAAGCCATAAAATGATCAGCACCCCTGCGGCATACCATCCCATATGCGTGAAGATGGTCATACAGGCAGCGAGGACAACCAGGATCAGTGTGATCCGGTTTACTGTTTTATAGACCGGCTTTCGAAACCAGGATGAATGCATGCTCATTGGGTTCTGAATAATGATAAATTAAAATATGCTTAAGTTCTGATTGAAGTATTCCTTTTTTTTTGAGCCTGAGTGCATCAGGCACGGTGTGCTTTTTTATCATTTCATTGGCAAGAAATAAAGCAAATGCAGACGATGTATCGTATTGTCCGCAGAGGTGTTTATAATAAGTATGCATGGCATTTCCCATATGTTCATTCAGAAAATCCCGGTAGATCCTGTTCAGTCCGGAATCCCCGTTTATTCCTGCAATACAAACCTGTACATCGGTAATACCGATCCCGTTTTCTTTCAACAGTTTTGCCAATGCATCCTCAGCGTTTCCTTTGGATTCAATCCTGACGCTGCTTATCTGCGAAGAGGTGTTTTTATCAGGCTTGCCGCTCAGCAGAAAAAACACCGATCCTTCTCCGGCAATGGTACCTTTGGTTTTGCTTTCGGCCAGATCCGTTAACTGGCCTTCAACTTTCCAGTATCCTGCTTTTCCCTTTAGTTTGAAGTCAAGTTCGACAAGTTCATCTATTCCGCCCACCAGTATATTATCGCTGCCATCGTTCAGCAGCATCATAGCATCCAGCAGGCCATGTTCAAAGGAGGAAGTATGATTTACATATACGCTGTTATATTCCCGGCAGCCCAGCATCAGGGCGATCTGACCCCCGACCGTATTGTGGGTCGACTGGATAAATGTGGCAGGGGAGAGCATTTGTTCTTTCTTTGCTGCGATCTCATCCAGGAATGTAATTGTATCGTCCAGGCATCCCCATCCCGTAGCAGTAATTATCCCTCCGGGCTTTTCAATTCCTGCCTCTTTAAGGCATTGTATAGCCGAGGTAATACCCATCTTCACGATCCTGCTCATTCTTCTTAATTTCAGGGGCGGAAAATAATTTTTATAATTCGGTTCAATGGCGGCCATGAATCTTTTGCAGGGTAAAAGATTTTGCCATGAGAGTTCTTTTTCAAAACTATATTGTGGTGAGATGGCTTTGGTGCTTGTTATATAGGCCTTCATAGAACTATTCCGGTTTTGAAAAGATTAGTGATGTATCGCAACCTCCGAATCCAAATGAATTTGATAATACATGATTTACTTTTACGGTCATGTAGTTTGTCACGGGAACCAGTCCGGTATCGGCTATTGGTTCTGAAAATCTGAGGTTGGCGTATACTTCGTTATGTTGAATGGCCGATGCCGAAAAAACCGCCTCGATGGCTCCAGCAGCTCCAAGGCAATGGCCTGTAAACGACTTTGTGGAACTGAACATCGGAACTTTTTCGCCGAATATTTCTTTAAGGGCAACGCCTTCTGTGAGATCATTATTATCGGTACCTGTTCCGTGCAGATTAATATAATCGATATCACCGGTGCTTATACCCGCCGTTCTGACGGCAGTGGTCATTGCTTTACGGGGGCCACGGCCGTCGGGAGATGAAGCAGTCTGATGAAAAGCATCGTTGCAGTTTCCGTAACCGCTTATTTTACATATAGCATTCGCTCCTCTGCGTTTTGCCGATCTTTCCGATTCGATCAGCAGGAAGGCAGCTCCTTCTCCCAGATTTAATCCTTTGCGGTCTTCCGAAAACGGCTTACAGGGTTCCTGATCCAGGATCATTAACGACCGGAATCCATTGAAAGTAAACACCGAAAGTGCATCGCTGCCTCCTGCAAGTACCATGTCCAGCATGTTATGCTTTATCATTCTGGTTCCCATCATAATGGCGTTAGCAGCCGATGAACAGGCCGTGCTGATGGTGTTGGTATAATGATTCATACCATAGAATCCGGCGAGATAACTGGTAGTGAATCCGCAATGGTGGCTTTCCATGAATTCCTTTGGGTGTCTTCCTTTCAGGTATAGTCTTTCTGTTTTATCCATTCCGCCCACGGTGGTCCCGAGGATCGTTCCTTTTCTGCCTTCCGAGTGGCCACTGACATTAGCCGAGGCAAGGGCTTCTTTTGCTGCTATCAATGCCAGTAAGGTAGTTCTGGGTATTTCATCCCGAATGTTCAGAGCCTCTGTCAATTGTTTATCCGTCCGGTCAATTTCTCCTGCCACGTATTCATTTTTATGCACTGTATTTAACTGATGAAGGGTATGAATCCCCATTCGGTTGTTTCGGAGGGAGTCCAGGCATTCCTGTAAATTATTTCCAATGCTCGAAATAATTCCGAGACCGGTTACCAGAACTTCGGTTTCTATGTTATCTGAAGATTTGATCATTAATTCAAAAGAATACAACGTTTTCAAACAGAAAAATTATTCATCATTTCGATGGGTGTAAATTTTATATTTTTTTCATCCGGACTGTCAGTAACCAGCCATAAACAAGCCTGGTAATCTGTGGGAGAAATATAGTCGGTCCAGCCTGTCAGGCATAATCCGGTCTGAGATGAAGCAAACAGAAGGGCAACCTGATCGAAAAGATTGCCGGGATCAAAACTCTTTTCCACAAGAAAGAGATTTTCCCCTTTCCATCCGGTTCTTATCGACAATTCGCCAATAGCAATGTTAGGAAGTGTGTAGACGAATATAGCGGGACTGGGGATCGAATGAATTGTTTCGGCAAATATTTTGTCGGTGTTTAATGTCGAGGATGAATTGGACAGTATTACGGCAGTTTCTTCCTTATCATATTGGTCTAAACGGATATCCCGTACAATGAATTCATTGGCCAGAAAGGTCAGTTTGCACAGATTGTCCATTTTAAAGAACTTGGAATAACTGCAATTGAGTTTCCGGTACAGATTCCTGCTGAATACTTTGAAATCTGATTTCGGGTCGTCTGAATAAAGTATCCTTCCATCGCAAACAACTTTGTTATTTGTGATGTTAATGTTCCGCAATATGTAGAGTTCTTTATTCATGTTTCTCGAAGACAATGGCTGCATTGCAACCTCCGAAACCGGAGGAGAGCTTAAGGCAGCGGTTTAACTCTTTTTCGGTTCCTCCGGTAATAATATTCAGAGGAGAGGCTGTTCCGGGAGTCTCCAGACCAATTGATCTGTATAGCCTGTTGTTCAGCATGGAATGCTTGGCCAGAATTGATTCAATAACCCCCGCAGCACCCAGGGTATGACCAAAATACCCTTTGAAGCTGTTTACAGGAACCTCGCTTAAATCCAATCTTTTTATGGCATGGCTTTCCATATCATCGTTGTATACGGTTGCTGTGCCATGGGCCGAGATATAATCAATCCGGTTGTTTCCTTTCATTGCTCTGTTTGCTGCCAGGTAGAGACCTTCACCTGTGCGCGAAGGGCCTGAAATATGATTGGCGTCATTGGCAGAGGCACCGTGTACCAGTTGAATGCCTCCGGGTACTTTTTCTTTTGTGATTATAAGTGTTCCGGCACCTTCACCAAGGGATAGACCGTCTCTTTTCGCATCAAAAGGTCTGCACGGGGATTCGCTCATTGACTTAAAGGATTCGAAACCTGCTACGACAAAATCCGTTACAGCATCGGCTCCTGTTATGATTACATGATCGTATTTGCCACTGTCGATATAACGCATGGCAAGGATGATTGCCAGAACACCGGAGATACAGGCGTTGCATACAACAACAGGCGGATTAACAAAACCAAAGAGCTTTGCGATTTTTATTGCCGTGGAGTGAAGCAGCAGTTGATCCGAACGATTGTCCACTTTATTTATCAATTCAATGTTTCCTTTTGTTGTGGAGAGAATGAAAAGAGTTCGCGGAGAACCCGTATCTATTCCTGAATGCTTTAAAGCAGAATACAGCGATAAAGAAGCCAGGCTTTCAAAGTACGTCAGTATGGAATCGGGAAAAATTTCTGAAATTTTCTTTCCGATAGCAGACCTGTCTGCAAGCGAAACAGGCGCTTTTGTCAGTTCCGTAAACGGATGGCCGTGTTTTATCCCCGAAATTTCCTTTTCAATGCAGGAAATAACTTCTTCGGTGGTGGTTCCCAGTGATGTGATTATATTGTCCTTTGAAAGATAAGCCATCATTCAGTCGATCAATCCCCATTTTCTTTTCCATTCAACAATGAATTCCGGGAGAATTAACAAAAGATTTCCTTCAATATCCGTGAAAACCTGCACGGTTTTACCTTCAGCAACCACTTCGCTGTTTTCTCCCCGCAAAATGGCATAGTGAAGGATTATTTTCGCAGCAGGGTTATCAACATATTGAGTTTCGATGATTAATTTTTCTCCGTACTTTACATATTTCTTATAATCGCACTGAACAGATACAACCGGTGTGTCAATTTGTTCTCTTTTGAGATCGGTATAACATATACCATGCTTAATGCCAAAATCTTCGCGTCCGATTTCAAAATATTTTATGTAGTTTCCGTGCCAGACAATGCCCAACGGATCAAGTTCGTTGAACCTTACTTCGATTTCTTTTCTTGATTTAAGAACAGGCTTTTCTCCCATAGCACAAAAATAACATTCCGGGGCAAATAGTCCGGTCATTTATTTTAGAAATTTTATGCAGACAGATTCCGGCCTCTGATCTTTGTGCATGTTTTTCCGGATTCCGGTCAGGCCCTATTGGATGAAAAAATCGATCTTGTATTTTCCGGCAATAAAAGCCTGACTGTCATTCAGCTTTGGTTCTGATCCCTGAAACAGCATTTTATAGAAAGACATTATGTTCGGATTTTCTTTTTCCGGTGCCGAACGCCCCAGGAATATATTGTGTTCTTTTCCCGCCACATGACTGAAATTTACATAAAAAGCATTTTCAGCAAGAGGTTCTTCGTATTCCGATCCGAGTTGCTTTGCCAGGCGGAGTACCATAGCACCTTTCAGAGGGCGGTCATCTTTATTCGTGACAATATAAATTCTTTTCTGGATGGTAAGCTGATCAACCCATCTGGCATGGTTTTTCTGTTTCACAGCGGGGGCATTCAGAATGAGGTTATCAAAGAATCCCTGAGAGATGAAACGGGTGAATTCTTTTTTCACCAGTCGGCGTGCAATGTGATTCCCCATACTGTGAAAGATTACCGATACATTTGAATTGGGATAATCATTTCGGATAATGGGTTGAAGATCACGAATCGTTAGGGCAAAATTCTTTGTTACTTTTCTTGCATTTTGTGCTGTTTTTCTGAGAGCGTAATATTCGGTCGGCCAGTCGAACATGATCATATTGACATCGTATCTCAGGCCCACTTCAAATCCCCGTCCGATGACCTGACCGAAATTCTTTCCATGGCCGTTTACAAAAACAAGAAAATTCCGGTCAGCGGGAAAGAATTGCATGGCTTCCTCAAGACTGCTGCAGGATGTTATATAACTGGAGTCGGATGTCATACTTACCACGAACCAGAACATTTTTCGTGCCGGATGAACATACCTGGCATAGGTATAATCATCTTCAACATCAAAGTATCTGTTGCTGACAACCAGGATCTTATGAACGGCATCTTCCGGTACCTCTTTTGCAATATGAATATGGTCCAGGTTTTTGTATATATCGGGAACGGTTTTGCCGCCGGATGGCATAATCAGGAAGGAGACGGACAATATGGCCAAAATTTTTTTCACGGTCTTTTTAACAGAAACGCGCAAACGATCTTTTTGTTTAATAATTTACAATGAAACATAAACAAAAAATCCGGATCGCTGATCCGGATTTTTTGTTGGTCAGTTAATAATCCTGCCAAAGACATTGTTCCGAACTTAGTCCCATTCTTTCATTACTTTGTAAACCGCACCGGCCCAGTAATTCCTTACACCAAAGCCACCGGGTTCAACAGACATTTTTTTTGCAGACACTACTTTTTTTGTCGGTACATGGAAAAAGGTTACCCAGATATTGGCCTGAACGGCTGTTTTGCTGAAGCTTTCAACAACGAAAAGCAGAGCATAGCCATCGTATTCGGCATCGTAACCGGAAACAATTTTCTGTACAGTTTCTTCATCCAGGCTATATTTGCTGATTTCTCCGGCATCGAGAAAGATCTTTTCCTTGTCAAGCCCTTCGTTGTGTTCCATAGCTATATCAAAATCGGTATCGACAGTCACAAAATCAAAATATTTGCCGACATTGAATTTGTCCGGCTCCTGGAGCATCAGCTTATTCCAGGCAGTAAGGTATTTACCTGTCAGTGCATCGGGAGATTCGAAATCGTATTTCCCCTCAAAACGGGCTTTTGTGAAGTCCAGGCCTAACCACAAGATGGATTCGGAGTCATTCAGTTCATCTTTGGATTGTCCGAACAGAGAGAAAGTCAGGACGGCAAAAAACAAAATACTTACTATTTTTTTCATGGTATTATAAATTTGGATTATCAATAATAAAAATATTCATTTGGCAGGTCAAAATTGTTTTTTCGTTATCAAATATTGTGCCTTGAACTATCATCGCATTTTCAAAAATAGTAATTAATTTTACTATTGTCTTAATTGTTGTACCGGATTTGGGCCGGCATTCTATTTTCAGGTTTTTTACAGCGCCGATAAAACCGATCTTTGGTTCTTCATTTTTCTTTCTCAGGCGATATCCGGCTCCTGCAGCAACAGTCTGGGCAACATTTTCAATTAAGCCGGCCTCGTAAAACAGACCCTTTTCACAAAACAGATTATCGTCCTGAATGTTGAAAGTCGTTACAGTCTGATCTTCTGTCGCGGAAAGAATTTTATCCACCATCACAAACGGACGCCGTTGAGGAATATAGGGGGTTATATCGTTTGTTTCCGGCATAGTTGATCAACTGCATTTGATTAATGTGTGACTAACACCGATGTTATTCCATTCATCATCAATTTTCAGTCCTGCTTCTTTAATCATATCATACATATCATCTGAATGATACATTTGACTCGATCCGTTTGCAAGGCAGGTAAAATATAACGAAGTAGCGTGCAGAGAATACATGGATGCCTGGTATTTCTGCTTATCCCAGTAAGTCTCAAGAATGTATATTGACCCGTTTTCAGTCAGTGATCTTTTGGCTTTCAGCAAAAGTTGAATGATATCATCCGGAGGAAAGCAATCCAGAAACTGGCTCATCCACACTGCATCGAAACCGGTAGGATAGGCTACAGAGTGGTCCAGCAGGTTCATGGGAATACAATCGATACGATCCTGAAGTTGTTCTTCTTTGATTTTTTCACGGGCCTTTTTTAACTGTCCCGGAAGGTCAAGGATGGTCATCCGGACATCCGGATCATATTTTGCACACAGAATAGAGAATTTGCCTGTGTTGCCTCCTACATCCAGAATTTGCCCTGGCCTGCTTTTAAAAAGAATTTCCATCAACCCGGGAAATGCAGTATCTGAGTAATAGTGATCGAATGCAAACCAGCTTTTCTGAACTTTGCGGGGTAGCTCAGAAAGAGCTTCATATACCGTATCCCATTTACCGAACACTTTCAGTCCTTCCGGTTTTCCGGTTTTTATCGCGTCTTCAAGATAAAAAAATGCTTTGTAATTGACATCATGCATAAAGTCCATATTTACCTGTGTT
>JASFVU010000361.1:0-4060 GCA_050049665.1 Bacteroidales bacterium
GAAGAATTCGGGAAGCATATCCCCGAGCACATTGCTGTTTACGGTGCGGACAACGACAAAAGGTTGACCGGGCTTCATGAAACTCAATCCATTGACAAGTTCAGTTATGGTATTTCTGACCGCGGCGCCTCGATCCGTATTCCCGTAAGTACCATTGATGGTGGCTGGAAAGGCAGACTTGAAGACAGAAGACCTGCCTCAAATGCAGATCCGTATAAAGTTGCCTCCATCATTATTAAAACGACCAAAAAAGCCCTTAAATAATTCTGCCTGAAACCTTTTTTCATAATATAAAAAGCCGCTGGAAATCAGCGGCTTTTTTTATCTTGTGAAAAGAAGCTCCCTGTACTTTGGCAGGGGCCATATCTCATTATCGACGATCTGCTCCAGCCTGTCGATATGATCCCGCAATTCTTCTATATAAGGAAGGACTGTTAACGAATACTGACTGGCCTTTTCTCTTGCAGTGGTTATAGCATTCGCCTTTTTTCTTGCCTCCGTCATTTCATTTACACTGGCTTTTATGTCTGTTATATGTTTTGAGATCGTTTTGATCAATTCTATTCTTGCGGATGACAACTTTTGAAATTCGTCCGGGCCAAAGACTTCTTTCATACCACTTATGTTGTTCATTAATTTAGTCTGATAATCAATCGCTATGGGTATTATCTGGCTAAGTGCGATATCACCGATCACCCTCGATTCTATCTGTATCTTTTTGGTATAGTTATCATACCTCACATCTGTCCGCCCTTCAAGTTCTTTTTCATTCAGCACTTTCTGAGATTTGAAGAGGCGTTTTGATTTTGTGGTATGGTAAGCATCCAGGGCTTCTATTACACTGCTGACATTTGTGAGCCCTCTCTTTTTAGCTTCTTTCTGCCAGTCTTCACTATAGCTATTCCCTTCAAAACGCACATTCTTGGAATCTATGATGTATTTTCTGATAACCTGAAAAATAGCTTCGTCTTTTTTCACATTTTTATCGATCAGTGTATCAACATCCTTTTTAAACTGTGTTAATTGCTGAGCGACCGCTGCATTTAACACAGTCATGGGCGCCGCACAATTCATCGAGGCTCCCACCGCACGGAATTCAAACCGGTTCCCGGTAAATGCAACCGGGGAGGTACGATTTCTGTCCGTATTGTCAAGGAGGATCTCAGGTATTTTGCCAACGTCGAGTTTCAGCTCGGTTTTTTCATCGGGAGTCATTTTTTTATTCGTAACCCTGACCTCAAGTTCATCCAGCATGCCGGAGATCTTGTTGCCTACAAAAACCGACATGATCAGAGGAGGGGCTTCGTTACCACCCAGTCTCAATGCATTTCCTGCCGATACGATGCTTGCCCTGAGCAGATCCTGATAGGTAAATACGGCTTTTAACGTGCAGACCAGAAAACTGAGAAACTGCATATTGGTTTTTGGCTTGCTTCCCGGCGATAATAAGTTTACTCCCGTATTTGTCATCAGTGACCAGTTATTGTGCTTGCCGGAGCCATTGATCCCCTTAAACGGCTTTTCATGGAACAACACTATGAAATGATGCCTCCGGGCGATCCTTTTCATAATATCCATCAATAAAATATTATGGTCTACGGCCAGATTGCATTCTTCAAATACCGGCGCCACCTCATATTGATTCGGCGCCACTTCATTGTGCCTTGTACGCAAGGGTATGCCAAGCTTGTAAGCTTCTATCTCGAACTCCCGCATAAACCCGCTGACCCGTTCGGGGATCGAAGAAAAATAATGGTCATCCAGT
This sequence comes from Bacteroidales bacterium, assembly GCA_050049665.1. GTDB lineage: Bacteria > Bacteroidota > Bacteroidia > Bacteroidales > UBA10428 > UBA10428. The sequence goes on from JASFVU010000361.1 coordinate 1,766, forward strand.
TGCTGATCTTTTTCCGAAGCATGGCCTACCAGGGTTCGCTCTGTCATTACCAGGTCGGGCCGTGCAAAATAAAGCGCTTCATCCACGAGAAAATACTCCTGTTCCACTCCCAGTGTGGCGTATACTTTGGTGACATTCTTATCGAAATATTCGCAAACATCGACGGAAGCCTTATCAATGGCAGTCAGGGCCTTCAGCAATGGAGTTTTATGGTCGAGCGCCTCACCGGTATAAGAAACAAAAACCGTCGGAATACTTAAGGTATTGGCAACTATATAGGCCGGGGAAGAAGGATCCCAGGCCGTATATCCCCGTGCTTCGAAAGTATTGCGAATTCCTCCGCTGGGAAAACTGCTTGCATCGGGTTCCTGTTGTGCCAGATGCTGACCGGAAAATTTTTCCACAACACCCCCGTATTCTGTATACTCAATGAAGGCATCATGTTTTTCGGCAGTACCGTCCGTAAGCGGATGAAACCAGTGTGAATAATGGGTGGCCCCCATCTCAATTGCCCAGCTTTTCATCCCGGCAGCAACCTTATCAGCCAGCTTCCGGTCGATTTTCAATCCCTTGTCTATGCATTCAATAACTCCTTCATAGGCTTCCTGTGAAAGGTACCGCTGCATTTTCTCCTTGTCGAAAACATTGATGCCAAAATAATCCGATGTCTTTTTTGCCGGAGCCTCTTTGTATACCGGCTTTCTCATGTTAGCATTCTGAACTGCCTGAAATCTGATGATCGCCATATTTATTCTCTTTTGTATTGTATGGATTGCTTTAACAAATATAACTTATTATCCTGTTGAGGTTTCAATATTTAACCAACATGCTTATAAATGATAAACGATGAGCACATACCTCTTACAAAATCAAAGTATCAACCTTGTTTCTTATAGCTGGCATAATAATGATAAAACCAGGGGATGGTTTCGATTCCTTTAAAAAAATTTCTCAACGGAAAATTTTCATTCGGAGAATGGATCGCATCTGCTTCCAGTCCGAAACCCAACAACACGGTTTTGATCCCGAGCACTTCCTCAAAAACAGAGATCACCGGTATGCTCCCGCCGCTGCGCACGGGAAGAGGTTTCACTCCAAGTACTTTTTCCATAGCCAGCACGGCCGATTGTACTTCCGGAGATTCCCAGGGTATCGAATAAGGATTTCCACCGTGCAGAACGTTGATATTGAAAGTAATGCCTGCAATTTTCTGCTTTCTGATATGTTCTGAAAAAAGGGTTTCTATCTCCTCAGGCGTCTGACCGGGAACAAGTCGCATGGATATTTTAGCCGTCGCTTTTGAAGGGATTATGGTCTTGGCTCCTTCACCGGTATAACCACCCCATATGCCACATACATCCAGGGAAGGTCTGCTTCCAAGACAATCGATGACGGAGTAACCTTTTTCTTTCCCGAAACCCGATATGGCAATACCGGCCTTCAGGCGATTTTCATCGATCGGAACCCGGTTCAGTAATTCCCTTTCTTTTCTTTCCACGGCTCTGACTGATCTATAAAATCCGGGGATGGTAATCCTGCCTTCCCTGTCCTTTAATCCCGAAATAACCTCTCCCAGAACATTGCAGGGATTATTGATTATTCCTCCATATAATCCGGAATGAAGATCCCTGTCGGGCCCTGTGGCTGTAAGTTCAAAATATGCAATCCCTCTCAGACCGGTTGTAAGTGTAGGATCCTCAAGCGAGTGAGTTGTTGTATCGGATACAAGGATTACATCAGCTTCCAGCAGTTTGCGGTTCTTCAAACAGAACCCTCCCAAAGCAGATGAACCAGTCTCTTCCTCACCCTCTATAAGAAACTTTACATTGCACGGAAGCCTGCTTTCTTTTACCATGTATTCAAACGCTTTGAGTTGCATAAACAATTGTCCCTTATCATCATCTGCCCCACGGGCGAATATTTTTTCATCCCGTATTTCAGGTTCAAATGGCTCTGATCTCCATTCATCCACCGGATCCGGCGGCTGAACGTCATAATGACCATAAACCAGTACCGTGGGTAATGCAGGATCAATCGTCTTCTCTCCGTAAATTACCGGCCACCCTTCCGTTGGAAAGACCTCAGCTCTGTCAGCCCCGGACGTCAGCAGAGTTTCTTTTATGTATCCGGCTGCAGCTATCATGGCATCACGATTGTCTTTCCCCGCACTCACTGAAGGAATCCGTATCAAACCGAACAGCTCTTCGAGAAACCGTTCTTTGTGTTTTTCTATGTATCCCGATACACTTTCCATAACCAATAATTTTATCACTAAAATAGCAAATTCCTCTTCTA
>JASFVU010000315.1:0-4466 GCA_050049665.1 Bacteroidales bacterium
ATCACGATTAAATTGAAGCGTTGATCATTATAACGGAAACCGATTCCCGTACATCAACGAAATTTTCCTATTTTTAATCCGGTTAAATACCGGATATGAATAAACCATTAAAAAGCACTGTACTCATTATTCTTGTCGTTATCTTCCTCCCGACAATTATTTTTTCAATTTATGAATTAGGCTCTTTGCGAAGCAATGAAAAAGTGATCGAAGCGATCTACCAAAACCAACTGGATGCTATTCTGTACTCTGTAAATCAATATTCCGAAGATATTATCAGCAGCTGGGCCAACAAACTGGAACTTATATTCAGGAAAAAACAGGGAAACGAACCGGATAACCTCCGGAAATTTCTGGATGAAACCCCATCTGCAAAACAATTCATGCAATTTAATGAAACAGGTTTGCCGGAAGTTCATTTTCCCCTTCAGACAAATAACAACTACCTCGACACCATCCAACAATTACTATTTGCTGAGAACGACACCACACTGAAAAAACTGCAAACCTATTTAAGGGGAGGTTACCGGAAAATCGAATCTTTTGTTTTGAATGATTCATCCGGACAACTTATTGTATTTGCTTTTGAACATGAAAATAAGATCCTTTTCAATGCCATCGTTTTTGATCCGCAGAAATTTATCAGTGAAGTACTGGATCCTAAAATTCAGGAAATAGCTCAAAATGAATTTTTCATAACGGCCCAAAGGCAAAACAGCGATTCAATCCTTTATTCCTCTGACAAACAAACATCATTATCGGAAATAACACATAAAAAAGCCTTCTGGCTGTTGCCTCAATACACTATGGGAATCGAGTTGAAGAACCAGACCATCAGCAGTCTGGTAAAATCGAGATCAAGAAAAGACCTCCTGTTGATCTTAATCGTTGACTTTGGTCTGATACTTGGAATATGGCTCATATTCAGAAATGTGCGTAAACAGCTGGAACTGTCGCAGCTAAAGTCCGATTTTGTATCCAATGTATCCCACGAGATCAGGACCCCTCTTGCGCTCATAAGCATGTATATTGAGACACTTGAACTTGGCCGCATCAAATCCAAAGATAAGGTAAAGGAATATTATAATATCATTCTGCACGAAACACAACGGTTAACAGGTATTGTAAATAAAATACTGAACTTCTCACAAATTGAAAGCGGAAAAAAAGTCTATAAATTCTCTTCTGCTAACATAAATGATATTGTGCGCGAAGTCGCTAATACATTTAAGTATGGCCTTGAAAGCAAAGGCTTTCAATACTCTGTTAACTGTTCATCAAAACTTCCCGAAGTACAGGTTGATGCGGAGGCTGTTACAGATGCATTGGTAAACATCATTGATAATGCAACAAAATACAGTCTGACCAACAAGCAAATTGATATATCGACAGGACTGAACAAAGCCTGGGTATACATTGAAGTCGCCGATAAAGGAATAGGCATATCGGAGAAAGAACTGAACCACATCTTTGAAAAATTTTACCGGGTAACCGAAAAGAATCTCGCCCTGAAGGCAAAAGGTTCGGGTTTGGGACTCACTATCGTTAAGCACATCATGGATTCTCACGGAGGTAAAATAGAGGTAAAAAGTAAAAAAGATGCCGGAACGGCTTTCAGATTATTATTCCCAGTAAAATAAACTATTTAACCATGACAAAAATCTTAATTGTTGAAGATGAAAAACACATGCTCGAAGGACTAAAAGATAATCTTGAATTTGAAGGTTATCAGGTGGATGTTGCCAGTGAGGGACACACCGGATTGGAAAAAGTCCTCAGCAATCGTTTTGATCTGATCATTCTGGATGTTATGCTGCCCGGGATCTCGGGATTTGATATCTGTAAAAATGCACGTAAAGAAGGAATATCAACACCTGTCATTCTGTTAACCGCAAAAGGAGAAGAAATTGACAAGGTATTGGGTCTCGAACTCGGGGCGGACGATTACATAACAAAGCCGTTTAGCCTGAGGGAACTGCTGGCAAGAATAAAAGCTGTGTTGCGGCGGACGGAAACGATGGCCAACAAAGGGAACAGTGACCAGTCATATACCATCGGGAAACTTACTGTAAACTTTAAAAATTATGAAGCATTCCATGACAAGATCCAGGTGAAAATGTCTCATAAAGAATTCGAGATCCTGCATTTTCTGTTTAAACATGCCAATGAGATCGTCCACCGGGACGATCTTATGAGTGAAGTCTGGGGTATCGATTATGAAATTACCACCCGTACTGTGGACAATTTCATTCTGAAGCTGCGTCAGAAGATCGAGACCGATCCTAATAATCCCAGGGTCATACTAACTGTACATGGCGTTGGATATAAAATGGTAATCTGATCCCGGCGGATATGGTAATTCTATGAACCCTCAGGAAGGATGATATGGAATGTACTTCCTTTATCCACTTTGCTTTCTGCCCATATTTTCCCGTTGTTCTTTTCAATATACTCTTTGCATAACAGCAGCCCCAATCCTGTTCCCACTTCGCCGCCTGTTCCTTCTTTAACAAGCTGCCCGTCAATTCTGAACAGTTTTGAGATGTCTTCTTCAGACATCCCGATACCGGTGTCCGTTACACTCAGCAACACCCGGCCGTCTTTCTTTTTCAGATCTACCGTCACTTTTTCCTTTTGCCTCGGTAAATTTGGCGGCATTTATCAACAAATTCCGAATGACCGTATTGATCATATTCCGGTCGGCAAAGACTGTATATGCGGAGGAAGTTTTAACGTTAAGGCTGATATTCTTTTTGTGATATACTTCTTTTAATAATTCAATATTCTCATCGATCAGATCATTTATGTTAAACGACACAGGTTCGAATTTGATCCGGTTTGTCTGAGACCGTGCCCACTGCAAAAGATTTTCCAGTAAGTTGTATACATTTTCGGATGATTCATGAATGGCTTTGGAAAACAGACGTTTCTTCTCCTCACTCAGGGTGTCATACTTGATGTTCAATAATTCCGCAAAACCAAGAATCGTATTGAACGGATTCTTCAGATCGTGAGCTATGATCGAAAAAAACTTATCTTTTGTAAGATTCAGTTCCTTTAAATTCTCATTTACTTTCTCTAACTCTTCCTTCTGGGAACGAAGTTCTTCGGTCTGTTCTTCGATCATCTGTTGTCTCTCTTCCAGCAGCGTATTACTTTCACTGAGTTCATCTGTCTGCCTGGCTAACACAGTATTTTTTGCCTGTATTTCTTTGGTCCGGTTCTCCACCATCGCTTCCAGCTGGATCTGTCTTTTCTGCAGTGTGCTGATCCTGTAGAAATAATACCCTACCACCAGTGAAGTGACAAGAATGACAATAAAAATCCTGAAAAACAATGTTTTCCACCACGGAGGCAAAACAATAACCTTAATGGTTGTCGGCTTTTCATTCCATATTCCATCGTTATTAGATGCTTTTACCATAAAGGTATACTTCCCGGGAGATAAGTTGGTATAGGTTGCTTCCCTTCTTGTTCCTACATTATTCCATTCATCATCGAAGTCGTCAAGTTTATATTTGTACCGATTCTTTTCCGTACTTAAGTAATTAAGCGCAGCATATTTAAAGGTAATAACCGATTGATCATAATTCAAAACAACCTTATCTGCTACTGTAATGGATCTTGTTAAAGGAGAACCCTGAACCCAAAATTCCGATGCAGAGCATTGGGGTATTAGACCACATAATGCCGATACGCTTCGCTATCGGGATTAGTTCAACTAACAAATTTCAATGCACTCTCCCGCCTTTTGCGGGACAGGTTGTTTCTGAAATTTGAGTTTCACTGAATAATAAGAAATTTTACCGGAAAAACCAGGATTCCAAATCTGAATTATTCTCGTAAGCATCTGGCACATTGATCCTTATAAATAAACTTCACAGTATAAATGTATGAATTTACAATTTTGTGACAATTCATGACATCCTTTTACCTGAATATGACACCATTGCTGCACCCGGTACGTACATTTGTCATGTCGGATCAATCATAAATCAAATGAATTTAATAAACCAAAAACGATGCATTATGAGACTCCGGATTATTCACATAATTGTGTTTCTTCTTTTTCTTACTAATGTTAACGGACCTCTGCATGCAAACCGTACTTCAGAGGTGATCAATATTGATAACTTATTGAATCAGACAAATGTCCTCACGAAACAATATAGTAAATTAATACCCTTAAATTTCGATTACGAAGGTATTGATTTCAGGTTTCTTGCAAAGATTGATACGACCAATGACATTATTCTCATGGTGGGAAGCAGGATGATACAAAATACAATGGGAAAAACAATGCCGGCAGGGTATATGCCTCAAACCGCAGACAGCAAGATCTGTTTTACAACAAAAAGCGGTGAATTGTATATTTCCGGGGATCCACATGAATCCGGAAATTGCCTTATATTGAATTAAAAGATAAAAGAGAATGTGCAGATATAAAAGAAATATGAAACTGTATT
>JASFVU010000077.1:0-8514 GCA_050049665.1 Bacteroidales bacterium
TAAAGGATAAACAGGGTATCTTCGGAATCCACTACCTCGGCTTTGTTGTCTGTGCCGACCCCTTTTATAACATCGTCCCACCATATATCACGGTTATTATCAAAATTTATGTTTTCTCCGGTTCGTTTGTACACAACGGTATGTTTGACCGACGGACAAGTCTTCAGTGCTTCATCAACAATGTTTTTCAGCGGAATACTCTTGGTACCGCGATAGCCGCCGTCAGAAGTAATGACAACATTCGATTTGGCATCGTTGATACGATCGGCAAGTGCGGTAGCGGAAAATCCGGCAAAAACGATCGAATGGATAGCGCCAATCCTTGCACAGGCAAGCATGGCAATAGCCAGCTCGGGGATCATCGGCAGGTATATGGCTACCCGGTCACCCTTTTTTACACCTAATTTGATCAGACCGTTTGCAAACTCTTTTACTTTATCAAAAAGTTCACCATAAGTTAATTTAACTTCTTTTTCTTTGGGATCATTCGGTTCCCAGATGATGGCTACCTGGTCTTTTCGCATGAACATGTTCCGTTCGAAAATATTTTCGGTAATGTTCAGCTTTCCATTCACAAACCAGTTAACATCCGGTGCGTCTTTCCCGTCAAATGTCCAGTCGAGAACTTTGTCCCATTTTTTTTGCCAATAGTGACTTTCTGCGATTTTCGCCCAAAATCCTTCCGGATCGGCTACACTTTCCTTGTACTTTTCAAAGTATTCAGCCAGGCTTGTTATCTTATTTGTCATAACTCGAAATTTATTTATATTGTTAGTTTATACTTGAATTAATTGTCACTTTGGAGGCACATGTGAACGCAAAATGAGAAGGTTGCTTTATGGTGAAGCAATTAGCAGGTTCGGTTCTCTTTTTTAGCGGATTATTCACAGATTTCTAAAAAAGAAAACAAAGATATATTTTAGGGAGGGAAAAACAAATTTTATATCCGTCCTTTTTTCTATTTATTATCATATTTCAATTCATTCTGAATTATTTGAATATCCTGTTTAAACCAAAACAGGATTTGTATTCTTCTCATAAAAGTTCCAATTTTAACAAAAGAAATATCAAGTATATATTTATATATCTACATAATTATATATATTTGCAAAAAAAATTATCATGGCATACGCGGAAATAGATAAAAGGTACAGCAGGCTGGCAGGAGATTCTTGTTGTCTGTCTTGCGGAGGGGCGATCGATCATACCCATGTAAAGGAAGGTGAATATTGTGTTGATCTTGGAAGCGGCAGGGGTACGGATGCCTTGCGTATGGCAGAAGCGGCAGGAGAGAAAGGGTTTGTTTTCGGTATCGATATATCTTCGGGAATGATCGACAAGGCCAAAAAGACGGCAGAAAAACTCGGCGTGAAAAATGTACGGTTCGTCCTGGCGGAGCTGGAGGAACTTCCGATCAAAGACAGATCCATTGATCTTGTGATCTCGAACTGTACCATTAATCATGCAAATGATAAGCAAAAGGTCTGGAATGAGATTGCCAGGATACTGAAACAGAACGGACGTTTTGTAGTCAGTGATATATATTCTCTGGAGCCGGTACCGTTAAAATATAAAAACGATCCGGCAGCGATTGCTGAGTGCTGGGCCGGGGCCGTCACAAGAACTGAATATTTTGATCATCTGAAGAAAGCGGGATTCAACAATATTGCGGTATTGGAAGAAAGTGCTCCCTATAGTAAGGGAGAGATTGAAGTTTCCAGTTTTACCCTGACGGGCAAAACCGGAGGCTGTTGTTGTTCAAATCAATAATTTTTATTGAATGAAGTCACTTATTAAACAAAAAGGCCAGTCGAAGGAAAAAGTAGCACAGTGTTGTGCAAAACAATCAAAGATTGTTGCTGGCTGTCATGATTAAAAGATGTGGGGGGTTCTCCACATCTTTTTTAATCGGGTCTGTGTTCGCAGAACCGCAGTATATTCATGAGTCCCCTTAAAACCATGCAATTATCCAGACACAACATAGTATCCAGGCTTACCGGTTCGGAAAAATATTTTATTGTCAATCTGCTTTCCCGGAATGCCGATATTCTTGATGCGGATCAGTTTCACCTGCTGCAGAACGGCAGGGCGGTTGATGATCATGAGTTCATTGATAAAGGCTATGTAGTGGATCCGGTTGAGGAAACCAGGCTATACAAATCAAAATACCTCAATTTTCTGGCCAGCCGTGATTCTGATGAAGTACAACTGTTTTTTGTACCCGCCTATGCCTGTAATTTCAGTTGTTCCTACTGTTACCAGGACGAATACCTCAATGATTTTGATCCCCCGGGTGATGATCTGATCCGGGCTTTTTTTGACTACATTGACAGGTATTTTGCCGGACGCAGAAAATACATTACCGTGTTTGGAGGGGAGCCTCTGCTGAACAGCAGGAACCAGTGTGATTTTTTTGCATCATTCATACCGGAAGCCAATAAAAGGGAATTGGATATTGCCATTGTCACCAACGGGTACTACCTGGAATCATATATTGATCTGCTGAAAACCGCTTCCATCCGTGAAGTTCAGGTTACACTTGACGGGGTAGGGGCCGCACATGATGCAAGACGGCCCTTAAAGAACGGCAAAAGTACGTTCGGGAATATTGTAAAAGGAATTGATTCTGCACTTCGATCCGGCCTGCCGGTCAATCTCAGGATGGTCATAGACAAAGACAATATCAATGAGTTGCCCTCACTGGCGCACTTTGCCATTGATAAAGGCTGGTCCGACAACCCTTTGTTTAAAACACAGCTTGGCCGTAATTACGAATTGCATCATTGTCAGAGGAACAGTGACAGGTTGTATACCCGTCTGGGAATGTACGAAGATATTTATAAGCTGTTAGAGGCCTCGCCGGAGATCATGAAATTCCATAAGCCCGCCTTTTCCGTTTCGAAATTTCTCTTTGAAGAAGGGAAATTGCCCGATCCTCTGTTTGATTCGTGTCCGGCCACAAAAACGGAGTGGGCGTTTGACTATACCGGCAGGATCTATTCATGTACAGCGACTGTGGGAAAAGCAGGAGAGGAGCTTGGGAGATTCTATCCGGAAGTATTTCTCAATGAGGAAAAGCTGTCCGAATGGGAAGACCGTGATGTTCTGGCCATTGCCGAATGCACGGAATGTTCATTGCAACTTGCTTGTGGCGGTGGGTGTGGCGCTGTTGCTAAAAATCGTACCGGAAAGATATGTTCTTCCGATTGCAGACCTGTAAAAGAACTTTTGGCTATGGGTCTTTCATACTATTTTGAACAAGAAACAAATAACTGAATAATTACAATAACCTTATTTGAAATGAAAGAGATAACTGCATCTGAATTTGAAACGGAAGTGCTGAAGGGAAACAAAGTTGCATTAGACTTCTATTCAACGGAATGTCCTCCTTGTGAGGCTCTGGCCCCGAAGTTCGGGTCTATGGCGGAATTATTTGATGATGAAGTGAAGTTTCTTAAGATATTTCGCCAGGAAAACAGGGAACTGGCTGAAAAGCTGGGAGTTAATTCTTCACCTACGGTGGTCTTCTTTGAAGATGGCAGGGAAGTCGGATTTCGTTTGCATGGCGGGATCAAAAGAGCGGAATTGTTCGAAGGGCTCAAAATATTGGTCGGAAAGGAAAAAGTAAGGAAGATCAGGTCAGGTATAAAACCCACGGTAACTACATGTGATGTCGCTATACTAGGCGGGGGACCGGGGGGACTTACAGCGGGATTATACCTTTGTCAGGCTAAAATTGACACGGTCATAATCGATATCGGACTTCCGGGAGGTCATGTATCAACAACACACCAGGTATCCAATTATCCGGGATTCATTGATCCGCAACCGGGGTATTTGTTGTCACACAATATGAGTGAGCAGACAAAACGGTGTGGCACAACCTATAAAGTGGCCGTTGACGTTACCCATGTTGACCTGAAAAAAAAGGAAGTTGTGATCGATGAATATGAGACCATTAAAGCAAAAAAGCTGATCGTTGCCACGGGGACGTCACCAAACCTGTTGAATATACCCGGTGAACGGGAATTAAAGGGGAACGGCATATCTTATTGCGCAACCTGTGATGCAAAGTATTATGTTGACAAAGAGGTAATTGTGGTTGGAGGAGGCAATTCTGCCATTGAAGAAGCTGAGTTTATATCCAGGTTTGCAGGTAAGATCACCGTGGTCCACCAGTTTGACAGGTTACAGGCCAACAAACAGGCACAGGAAAAGGCATTCGCCAATCCGAAGATCGAATTTGTATTTGAACATGAGCCCAGATCATTTAGTAAAAAGAACGGAATGATTATCACGGAAGTTGAAGATCTGAAAACCGGAAAAAGAAAAGAACTGCTGTCGGATGGGGTCTTTATTTTTATAGGAATGAAACCGAACCTGGAAGTTTTTTCAGATGGATTGAAACTCGATGAATGGGGATTTATAAAGACCGACGAGGACATGAGAACGAATATAAAAGATGTATTCGCAGTAGGAGACATAGGAAGTAAAAAATACAGGCAAATTACAACGGCCATTGCCGACGGGACCATCGCTGCCATTGCAATCACCAGGGAGATGGAGAAATAAAACTCATTTTACCGGCGCATCATTTTTCTTGTCATCTGAAGTATAGATCTGCCCGGGAATGTATTTTAATGATGGTTCGTCATAAATCTGCAAAACCTATATGCTTTTCAAGGAATTTATCCATGGCACGGTAAAAATCAAACCTGTTTTCCTCGTTCCGGAAGCCATGTCCCTCATTGTCCTTTACCATGTATTCAACTTCCACTCCCCGCTTTTTAAGCGCCTCCACCATCTGATCGGATTCGGCTATATTTACCCTTGGATCGTTTGTTCCCTGGGCGATAAATAACGGAACTCTGATGTTTCCGGCATGGAATGCGGGGGAGACCTCAGCCAGCAGAAGACTGTCTTTCACCGGGTCACCGACCAGTTCATAATGCAGTTCCCGCATAGGTTCCCAGTAAGAGGGAATGGTATTCATGAAGGTAAATAAATTGGAAACACCCACATAATCGATGCCACAAGCGTACAGTTCGGGCGTAAAAGCAAGTCCGGCAAGGGTAGCATAACCTCCGTAACTGCCACCATAGATAGCGATCCGTTCAGGATCTGCTATGCCCTGATCGATCAGCCATTTTACACCGTCAGAAATATCATCCTGCATGCACCGGCCCCATTGTTTGACGGATTTTAACCAGAAATTTTTTCCGTACCCCGTAGACCCTCTGAAATTCATTTGAAGAACAGCATATCCGCGATTGGCAAGGAACTGTACCTCGGGATTGAATCCCCAGTAGTCTCTTTCCCAGGGTCCCCCGTGAGGATTGATAACAACCGGAAGATTCCTGGGGCGATATCCACTGGGAAGTGTCAGATAGCCATGGATCGTCAAACCATCCCGGCTTTGATAACTGACGGGCCTCATTTCAGCCAGGTGATCTTCATTCAGCCACGGACTTATGTCGGCAATTTTTGTTAATTTTTTTGATATGGCATTATAAAGATAATATGCCCCCCGGCTTCTGTCGCTGTATGTTCTTACAATGAACATCGTTTCAGCGGTATCGGAAGCAGAAATATGGATCTCATAACCGGGGAGTTCCGACTGCAGGAATTCATACCTTTCTTTTGCCTGGTCGTCAAAAAAATGAAAGTGTCTTTTATCCGTAATATAAGATGCAGCAAGAAGCACTTTTCTCTTTCTGGAATAATAGAGTTTTTCGACGTCTACCAATTCGTTTTTATACAGGCTTTCAGTTTCGTCTCTCGTTCCGGGATCAAATATTACGATCTCTTCCTTGTCTCTTCCTAAGTTTGAAGATACGTACAGGCATTGGTTATCAAACGTAAAAAAATGCGGATTGAAATTATCCCGCCAGCTTGTTGTGAGTATTTCATAGAATTCTTCATCCTCATGTTCCCTGTAAAGCAATGTCTGATTTACACCATCGGTAATGGCATAAGCGGCTCTCAGCTTCCCGTTATGGTCTGTTATCCATTTGACGATATTGCCCGGATTCTCGGCAAGCATGACCATTTCTCCCGTTTCTATGTTCAGCCGGTAAGGATCAAAAACCTGTGACGATCTTTTGTTCAGACCGATCAGCACTTGCGAAGGCAGGTCCCTGAGGTCATCTATAAACCTGGTCTGTACTCCGTCAAAACAGGTCAGACACTTCGGGTTGTTACCATCCCTGTCAACTCCGTACAATTTAAAATCTTCGTTTCCGGCTTCATCCTTTACGTACAGTATCCGGTTGTCATTGGCCCAGATATAACCGGCAATGTCTCTGTCTGTTTCAAAGGTTATCTGTTTTGCAGTATCTTTCCCGACTTCCTGTATGAACAGGTTCATTCTGTTTTTATAAGGTGCGGTAAAGGATATGAACTGTCCGCTGTGTGATATCTTGAAATATTCCTTCTCAGCATTTTTAAAGAATTCTTCTATTTCGATTCTGGGGGGCTTTTTCTTATTTTCCATACAGGATATAAGAAGGAATGCAATGATCGTTATAAAGATGCACAACCAGGTCTTCATCGGATTGCGGATTTAGGAAAATCACAAAAGCAAACGAATTTAGACTGCAAAGTGACAAAATCCAAGGAAAAGCAAATTATATTTGCACATTTTAGGAATATTTAAGATTTGTGACGGATCGATCCGTCAGGTTATGTCAAAATATGAACTATGGAACAATCTGCTGTACGTATCAACCGGTTGGTGAACAAGATTGAAGGCGAGTTATACACAGATTTTGTTGATTTGGTAATGTATGCTACAGATGCCTCGGTTTATCAGGAGATGCCTCTGGCAATTGTAATCCCTCGCACTGAAAAAGACATACAGGAAACCATATTGTTTGCAAAAGAGCACAAAATTCCTCTGATACCGAGGGCTGCAGGGACTTCACTTGCCGGACAGGTCGTTGGTGAAGGAATTGTTGTTGACACATCAAAATACCTGAACAAGATCATTGAGATCAATGAAGAGGAAAAGTGGGTCAGGCTCCAGCCGGGAGTTGTTCTTGATGAGCTGAACAAGCAATTAAAAGGAGCCGGGTTATACTTTGGTCCGGAAACATCCACATCGAACAGGTGCATGATAGGAGGTATGGTCGGCAATAATGCCTGTGGTGCTCATTCTCTTATTTATGGTAGTACCCGGGATCATACACTGGAACTGAAGGGCTTTTTAAGCGACGGTTCCGTGGCACATTTCAAATCACTTTCAGGAACGGAATACAAGGAAAAGTGCAGAAAGGAAGGATTGGAAGGAGATATTTACAGGCAAATTGAAAGCATTCTTTCCGATCCGCAAAACCGCCGGAGAATTTCGGATGAATTCCCGGACCCCCGGATAAGACGCAGAAATACTGGTTATGCAATTGACCTGTTGATGCAGACCGAACCGTTTATGGAAGAAGGTCCGCCATTCAATTTTTGCCGGATGATCTGTGGTTCGGAAGGCACCCTGCTTTTTGTTACGGAGATCAAACTGAATCTTGTTGATCTGCCACCTTCCGAAAAAGGATTACTGGTAGTGCATCACAGAGATGTGGATGAAGCACTGAAAGCAAACCTTACCGCTTTGAAATACAAACCCGGTGCTGTAGAACTGATCGATGATATTATTCTGGAGTGTACAAAAAGCAGCATTCAGCATAGCAGGAACAGGTTCTTTTTAAAAGGTGATCCCGGTGCCTTGTTATGTATTGAATTTGTCGGGAATACCAAAACTGAGATCAGGCAAAAGGTAAAGGAGCTTGTAGCTGACTTTAAAAAAGCCGGTTTCGGATATGAATATCCCCTTCTTTTTGGCAATGACATTGAAAAAGTATGGGCGCTCAGAAAAGCCGGACTGGGTTTGTTATCAAATATTCCGGGAGATGCAAAACCCGTTGCCGTAATTGAAGATACGGCCGTTCATACAGAAGTGCTGCCGGATTTCATAAAAGATTTCAAGACGATCCTTCAGGAACAAGGGCTTGAATGCGTGTATTATGCCCACGTAGCTACCGGTGAGTTGCATTTGCGTCCGGTGATAAATTTAAAAACAGAGGAAGGTGTCGAGCAGTTTCATTCCATAGCTCTTGAAATTGCCAGATTGGTAAAAGACTACAGAGGTTCTTTAAGCGGCGAACACGGTGATGGCCGCTTACGGGGTGAATTTATCCCGTTTATGATCGGTCCGGAGAATTATTGCCTGTTGCAGGACATCAAGAAGACATGGGACCCGGACGGGTTGTTTAATCCTGGTAAGATCATTGATGCTCCGCCCATGGATTACAGTCTGAGGTACCGACCGGGCCAGAAAACACCTGAATTCAAAACTGTTTTCGATTTTTCGGATACCCACGGACTGCTTCGCCTCGCTGAAAAATGTAATGGCTCGGGGGATTGCAGGAAGTCGGCCCTGATAGGAGGCACCATGTGTCCTTCTTACCAGGCAACCCGTGATGAAGACAAAACAACGCGTGCCCGTGCCAATGTTCTAAGAAATAT
>JASFVU010000078.1:0-8482 GCA_050049665.1 Bacteroidales bacterium
CCATGTATTTTGCCAGCGATTTTCCGGCTTTGGCATAGGCTTCGGCAATTCTTCCTCCCGTATCGTAGTCGAACCCCATGGCATCACCTCCCGGGCATTTATCAATGGCTATAACGACCAGTTCCTCATCGCCCTTTGAAAAAGTAACTTTCATGTTGATCATAGCCGGTCTTCTGGCAACACCCACATTGAATCCGGGTTCGATAAATATGGTATGCGCATTCATAGTCACTTCCGCATCAATATCTTCTCCCGATTCAATGTGATCGGCATATTTTGAGAATAGTTCCTTGAATTTTGGTTCATATCTGTATTCACGATCATCAAACCATTTTACTTTCCAGCTGTCGCCTGCCCCGGCTTCTTTTTCATTTATTTCTGCCACCCTTTTGGCGATGTAATCTTCTTCGTTATCAAAATCACCGACGGCTAAGTCGGAATAATCGAATTCGATATTCAGTTGGTTAATGCCCTTCAGGTTATTTATATCTCCTGATGCGACTTTTATTTTTTGGGCAAATGTGTTGCATGCAAACAGCAATGCCAGTGTAATGAGTGTAAATCTGATCATTTTCATAATATAAAGTTTTAGTTGATGCCATCTAATTTAATATCAATTTTCCAGTGTTTCAAACCTTTTTATCAGCCATATCTGTGTTAACTAATTCAACCGGGCAGGAAGTTCAACGCTGGACAATATTGTGCCGATGTTTTTAATACCTTTACATAGTCTGATATAGATGAAAAGGAGAAAGTCTTATTATTTGATAAGTTATGGGAAGTACCTTACAGAACATTGTAAGCGATCTGTTATTTGAATTACCTTGTCGTACTTCTTTATAAGGGATCCGGATTTGCTGTCTAAAGTCGACGGTCTCACAAAATTGGATCCCCAACTTATGTAGGCAGTTGTAGTTGGCAAATGAAAAAATACCTTGATTCTCACCCCAAACAATTAAAAGGAAAGCTTGGTGGAGTGTTTGTTTCACAAAACTGGCCGGGAGGCGGGGGAGCAGATTTTGCAGAAATTACTATGATAGCAGGTATGTTGGTTTCTGGAATGTTAATCTATTCGGGAGGTATGAGGGAAGGAAATCCGTACCTGCATTTCGGGGCAGTGTCATGCAGGGCGCCTGAGGAAGAATTATACAGAAAAAGATGCATAAAACTTGGAGAGAACATTTCCGGAAAAGCCATTGAATTATTTACTTAATAGTATTTCACAATGAGCAGACAAATCAAATATTATTTAACCGATGTATTTGGTAAAGAAAAGTATAGCGGTAATCAGTTAGCGACTTTTATGAACTGCGATTTTCTTTCAGATACCGAAATGCAAAAGATTGCAAGGGAGATCAATTTTTCTGAAACCACTTTTATTTTAAGTAATAAAATGATTAACGGAGGATACGATGTCCGAATATTTACCCCTGGTGCTGAAGTTGAGTTTGCAGGTCATCCTACTCTGGGCACTGCCTATATTTTACACAAATGGATACTTAAGCAAAGGGAGAATACAATTCTTCTGAACCTGAAGGTAGGTCAAATACCCGTAAATATTGAAAACAACCTGTTATGGATGAAACAAATTGAACCTCGGTTCGGGAAGATCATCGATCGTGAATATATGGCAAAGATACTTTCTTTAAATACTGATGAGATTGATGAAAGATTTCCTGTTCAGGAGGTTAGTACAGGGTTACCATTTACAATAGTACCTCTGAAAGATATGAATGCTTTGAAAAACAGCAAAGTTGATCTTGAATTGTATGCTGATTTTATAGAAAAGACAGATAATAAAGCCATTCTTATTTTTTGTTCTGAAGGATATGAGAGGGAACAAAACATATCAGTACGTGTTTTCGTTGATTACCTGGGTATACCCGAAGATCCGGCTACAGGAAGTGGTAACGGTTGCCTGGCAGGATATATAGTAAAAAATGCCTATTTTGGCAGGCGCGACATTGATATCATTACAGGCCAGGGTTATGAAATTGGCAGGCCGTCACAATTGTATTTGAAAGCCGGCGGAAATGAAAAAATAACTATCCGTGTAGGCGGGAAAGTGATTCAGATTGCTGAAGGGTATTGGGAATAAAAACAATTATAAATCTTTTGAAGTTTTATTATCCCCTGTTTTATAAATTAACCAATACGATAAAGTATCATTAGTAAATAAAATACAATAATTTAATTTATTTGTATGAAAAAATAAATATAAGACCGGATTCAAAGTTTAAGCAGCTCAAAAGCCCTGCTTCCCGAAACAGCAATTGATTTGACCGGTTCAAAACCACACTCTCCGGCAATTTTTAAACTTTCATGCCAGTCCTTTTCTTTTACATGCATTTTTGGTTCAATGAACAATAATTTTGTATTCGGTTTCATTGCAGCTCCAACCTCCGCAAAATTTTTTTTACGGTCAGGGACTTCATGAACGACATTAGCCAAAAGTGTAAAATCAACAGTTCCTTTAAGAGCATATATATTTAAAGAATCCTTATTTGAGAGCAATGGTTCAATAATATTGTGTACGCCCTTTTTCAGAGCTCTTTTTTCAAGTTGCTTAAGCATATCTTTTTGTATGTCCACACAATAGACTTTACCGTCCGGTCCGGTCATTTCAGCCATGGGAATACTGAAGAATCCCATAGCCGGACCAATTTCAAGAATATTCATTCCGGGTCTGATATAATTTTTAAATATTTTTTTTGGATTTTGCTGCAGTTTACGCAAAGGGTTTGCCATTAGATAGCCAACCCAAACAGGACAGATATGATTATTTGTTTCCATGGTTTTGATTTTTGTATTTCAAAATTAAACCCGAAAGGCGATCGGTTAAAAAGGATTTCAGTAAAAGAAGGCTGAAAATCGGTGAATGGGTCCTAACGAACGGTAAAACAGAAGTGAAAAGCTTCAGCAGCCTGTCAACCCAACGACACTGCCACCATATCTATCTGCCTGAAATCGGTTACGATCTGATCTATAAAATTGAATTGTGAGAATTTGCCGGGGTTATCGTCATTGCTAAAGGCGATAATCTGCGCTGCTCCGGCATGATAAGCTGCCTGCACTCCTCCCAGAGAATCTTCGACAATCATACACTGCTCTATAGGCACTTTAATTTTTTCAGCAGCAGCCAGGAACATATCAGGATACGGTTTACCCCGGAAATGCCCTGAATCATATATGATATTTTTCATATCAAACCAACGATCAAGGGAAAACAATTCAAAGTACATCTCCAGGTTCTTCAGGTATGAAGCGGTCGCAATGGTCCGTGCGATGTTCCATCTTTTCAGCCTGTTAAGATACTCTTCGGCACCGGAAGACAAGATGCATTTTTCCGGATTTTGCAGGCAAATGTTCCGGTAGATCTCTTCCTTTTCTTCGGAAAGAATAGCGCTTTCTTCAGGCTTCGGTTCCGATTTAAACAGGTAGTCAAGTATTTCTCTGTTGGCATGTCCGTGAACATAGCATTCCAGTTCGTAAGGAGTTAATGTTTTTTTATGCCTTTCGGCAAAATCCTGCCAGGCACGATTGTGAAATTCGGTATCGCTGAACAAGGTTCCATTGAAATCGAAAATAACGGCTGGTATGTTTGATGTCATGTTATAGAAGATTGCATATTACACTCTCAACGTTGATGTTATTCAAATTAGTATATTACAACCGAAGTTTTCTTATTCCTCATTGTTGTTCCCTGTTCCGGATTCACCTGATCCGACAGGATTTTCGATTACAGGGAGGAGGCTTGTAAGAGGTTTGTTTATCGATTCCAGTTCAATATCCTCGAGTAACAAAGCATCAGGGACGATAAAGGAAACCGGCATGCCGGTAACCAATGATGAAAAGTTTCTGTCGCCCGACATAGAAAGAATAGTATTATGCACCTGTAAATTTCCCGATACGCCCAGATGTCTTTTTAAAGTAATGAGCGAAGGAGGTTTGATTCTTACGGAGCGTATGATCTCTTCTTCACCGGTCTTCGTTGAAATTTTAAACAAGTTTACCGATTTAATTGCACCTCCGACATTCATGGATCTTATAATAACACCATAGTCAAGTCCTTCTTCTTTTGCCTTTTCGATCAACATGGTTTTCAGGCTTTCAACAGTGAGAGGAGCCGAACTGGTTACTTTGATTACTCCCGGGCCGATCTGTTTTACAATACCTCCATACCCGTAGCTGAAACGCATATGTCCATTGGATTCGGGGACATTCCTGGAAGGTGTGCGTCCGTTGAGGAGCGTTTTCAGTATTCCGTTTTCCACCAGTGTAAGCTTTCCCGGAGGGACAACACCTTCGGCATCTACCTGATAGCTGCCAATTAAAGGGATGCCATTGTATTCTTTTAATGTCGGCTCTGCCGTAATGGTAAGGTCCTTGGCCAGTATCAGTTTACCGATTCTGGGTTCAAGGCTGTTGTTATTCTTGTCGTAATAGAGATTCATCTGACTGCTGCTTTGCAGAGATTCACGACTGGCAATTAATTGATCGGTGCCGCCAAAAAGTATCTTTTCCATGGTTTCGGCAACGGCCTGACCAAGGATAAGAACCGGCCCGCTATAATCATCTTCGAACCGTTCGGCTTTGTTCAGCACAATCAGATTGTCAATCAGGGTTTTCACATCACCTGTAACAGTTTTTAGATCTGGCAATTCATCCGGGGTCCTGAATGCATACGTGATTTGCCTGTGAATTTTTTCGCCATCGTCTGTCATGGTGCCGGCCTTAATAACAAGAGAAGACAGGTTAAAGGGGAATTTTACTTCTGTTCCTTCACTGTTAATAAAATAAACGGTTGACCGGAATACATTGCATCCTACATCGGAAATATAAATTTCCGGATATTGTTTGAAGACAGCTGACAGGTCTCTGACAAACTGTTCAATTTGTTCCTGATCTGCTGCAACTTCGGGAGAAGGTATCTTGATATTTACCACAGGGGCACGACTAAAATCATTGATCTGGAGATCGGACTCATCCAGTTTTTTATGATTGATCAGGTCTATCTTGGTTTTATAAGATTGAGCAGCCGAATTATAGACATTGTTTGTCGTAAGCCATAATGATCTTCTGATTCCCTCATAGTCATTCTCTACAGGCATTTCTATGCTTGGCCGGTAAATATTTTCCTGGGGCTGATCGTAATTGAAGTTTTCATCATTGATTTCATAATCTCCTACCATTACCCTTACCTGCCAATCTTTATAATCCCTTGTTTCTGATGTGTAAATGGCTCCGAGGGTTGCATTAACAATGGTGTTTTTTGCATCAGCAATGGTATAAGCAATAAAAAAAGGATCGTCATATTCTTTTGCCGAGAGATGCCGGATGTTGCGATTCAATTCGTCTTTCATAGCATGAAAAATCACACTGTCTGAAGAAAGTTGATCTTTACCCGAAACAAGAGAGAATGTAAACATCAGGAAGACAATGGTTTTCATGAATAGGTTGTTTTTGAATGTCAAATATAACATAGCGATCGTTTTCATTCAATTCAATCTGTGTTACGTTAAGGCTGTTGGTAATGCTGTGCAATTATTGAATTTCATTTCTCAGTATTAAGAGTGACGTTTCACTGGTCACGGACTCGGTAGTATAGGAAGCTTACTGTCTATTTCCGGTGTTTTTTGTGTTTCTATTTTTTTTACGAACAATGCAGGAGCAATAGCGGTTACGGGAATATGGCCCGATTCCGCACCACAGAATCCTGTGAATACCTTTTGTTCATCTCCGGCCGAAATAATATTGGAAAACATAGTAAGAGGCGTGCCGATCAATTCTACCCCGGAAACCAGTTCGTCGGGACGTCCGTCGACATAAATACGATATACTTCAACAGGCTTGATATTGAACATGTTTGTGTTGTATCGGTCAGTGACAGTTAATCCTCCGATGACTTGTTTGAAATAATATCCGTATTCCTTGTTTTGTTTTTTACATTCCTTTATCAGTTGCTTTTTCATTTCGTTGTGACTGTATGTCTGATCACTTTTAATGATCAGGTTGGACTGGCGCGATACAGGGGCAAAACCTGCCTGTGCCCTTCCATGGCCGGAAGAATGTGAAAATTCTTTGGTCGGATGCCTGGACATCAGAAAGTGCCTCAGGATGCCATCCTGAACAACACGGACTTTTTTGGCTTCCACTCCCTGGTCATCGTAATGATAGGTTCCGATAAGATCCTGTCCGTTGAACTCTGATATTGTGGGATCGGAAATAACCTGGAAGTGTTTAGGGAGCACCCGGTCTCCGATCTTGTCCTTGAAAGTCTGGGCATCGGATAATCTTTCAAGGCGATGGCCTTCAATACGATGTCCGAATATCTCATGAAAGAAAACGCCCGCAGCTTCCGGAGATAGAATAGCCGGACCTGCATATGGTTCAGCCATTGGGGATTTCTTTATTTTTTGAAGCGTGGCATACAGGTCCTGTATGTCTTTCAGGACGGTCTTATGATCGGGAAGGCCGCCAGGAGTAAATGAAGTATACGATTTGTTCAGCGGGAAGACATTTCCGTTATTGTGTTTGATACTGGACATTATATGTAGCCGGGCATAGGTAAAATTCTGGACAATCTCACTATTCTCCGAGGACACAAAATATTTTCTGGTTTTTACAAATTGCAGAGATGCTTCACTGTGAAATATCAGCGAATCATCATCCAGTAATATAGAGTATTGTTTCAATCTGCTGATCCATTTTTCCTGATCAAAGGCAAGTTCTTTTTCAGAGATGGGAGATTCATAATAACGTGCCGGGGGTTCGATAGAAAAATCAGGCAGAGACTGATCGGTATCATTATTTTTTTTTCGTGCTTTGAGCCCTGTGTAAGAACTTAATGCATTTTTATAAGCCTGATCGGTTGCTCTCCAAAGAACTTGTTTGATGGCTTCAGGTTCATTTTCAAGAGGCAAAGGTGAAGTAAATGGCATGTTGAGTCTTGGATTGGTAATTTCCCCTGTGAATTCATGGGTATTGTCAAATTGATAATTTCCAACCCTGACAGTTGTTGTGAGTATTCGTCCTTTGTTTTTGTGGTTTTCCACCAGGCTTCCGAACGAGGCCCGTAAAGAAACGGATTCAATTTCATCTACCCTGTAATCGATATAATACGATGGATCGTCAAGTTCAGCAAGAGAATTATTTTCTCTTGTCAATTCTTCCCTGAGAATGGTAAGCAAAGAATCTGCGGCCTGCAAATCAGGTGGAGGAACGAATAATAAGAATATTAACAGCTTAGTTACGAACTTCAGCATGCTTCTCGGTTTCAGATTGAATTATGAATAAATTATGCAATATCAGCAAAGATACTAATAGTACAAAGTAAAAAACGAAATGTTTATTATATGGTCAGGATATTTTATGGGTCCTTTCTTCCTTAAACTGAGAAACAGATCCGTAAAAAACGATTCTGGTAATTGAATGCGATTTCTGTGATGAATCGGTAAAACGGGGGAACTGATTAAATGAAATATACGTTTAGCTTTCCGGAATCTTCATTTCATCAGTTATTCGATTATTCAGTTAATCTGTAAAAGGCCTGTTAGCTGGTTGGGTTATTAGTTTTTGGCTATTTGGTTCCCGGGTTCTTGGTGCTGGCCAATCTAAACTTAGTTTTCCCGATAAATCCTCGCCTGCGAAGCTAAGGGGGCAATATGGCTTTCCTGTAGCAAATTGCAGAACCAGCGAATACTAAAACAATAAACAATAATGGATGGAAATCATTATAAAATTACTTGATATAACTGTTTTATCTGATTTGTAGTAAGCCTCAGATTTTATATAATTCAGCAACCTTCTTATTGGTTACCGTCTGGGAAAAATAGCGTAGCAATTCAAGTAAGCCTTTCAGGCGGGTGAGTATTACGGAGGAATTTTGTTTAAGCGACGACAAAGGAGGAGTGAGTTTAATTCCGCAGGGAGAAAGGCTTACGATAGAATTCAAGTTATTTTTCCTGAACGGAGACCTTTTTTGTGTGGATGATAAAAAAGGAAATCGAACTGTTAGGGAACAGTTCGAAAGAGTGGCATGTGTGAGGGAAAAAAATTCAATATCGAATATTCAATGACGAATAGTCAATGTTGAAGTAAATACAATAGCTACACTGTTTGCTTTGTCCGCTGAAACCTTGTGGAGGAGGACTTTATCTGCCGAAACTCTGTGGATGTGGATTTTGCCAGCCGTAGCCCCGGGGTCTCGGGGCGAAGGATGGTTAGCTGGTTCCCGGGTGACCATGCCTGAATTAAAAAATGCACTCTATATAATCATAAGTTGCTTGCATAATATAGGCATAAGACTTCAGTTGATCCCAGCTATCCCAACTATCTTCCCAATCTTCCGGGGTGTCTTTGCAGTAACTAAAAGTAATTATGTCTCCGCCAACATAACTCTGGTCTATTTTGCATGAAAAACAATCATCATCATCCGTATCTTTTTTACAGGAAGAGCCTGATCCCAATATCATCAGACATA
>JASFVU010000079.1:0-8456 GCA_050049665.1 Bacteroidales bacterium
TGTCACTGCTGTAACTGGCTCTCTGCTACCAATATTGCACCCCTCCGGGGTGCTTCATAAAAGATCCTGCAGGGTCACGATACATCGTGACCGGGAAAGGCCCATAGTTCAGGGATCTCAAATTGCGAACATCCTGTACGGTGTCCCTGCAAAATCGTGACCAGCCATCTGTTCAATCAATTCCATTCACACTTTCTCATTTTCCCATTTTCACACACTCCTCTTTTTATTACTTGGGTGTGCATACCGAATTTGAAATTGTTACGGAATGTTGTAATTTGGTTTGGATTGTGGGAATAAATTATTCTCAATATTAAGTGTGATACGTCACTAGTTGATCTAAACCGTCAAGGGCTAAATGAATATTAAAATCATGAGAAAGCGTTATCTCATATTCACGCCGTACTAAGCAACGCCTTATTTTGCATCTTTCAGTTTTTTAGAAAGAATAACTTCAGTCGGGTTGATTATCGGCATAACAAAACTACTGAATAATGTACCTTTTGATTTTTCAAACAACACACCTCTCGCTGTTGATATAGTAATGCTTACAAGAGTAGTTTCAAATCTTTCATCTATATCAAAATCGCTGTTTGATCTGACCGTAAATATTTGTTTTAACTTCTCAACAAGAAATTCTGTCATGATGGAAAGGTTTAAACACTCTGTTTTGTTTGATTTTTGATCTCCAACCAAATAAGCAAAATCAAAAACCACTGCAAAGAGGTTTTGGTCAATATTCCATCTGTAGTTTATGTTAAATTTTCCTTCAATAGTATCTTTATTAAGATCAATATTTCCAAGAGTATTGATTGGATCATTGTATCTGAATGCCAATTCTTTAATTCCGATCAGTCTGAATTGTATTTTATCCTCTTTGGCCATTTTCAGGAAAAATTTACAATCTGATTTTGAATAGTGCTTTGAGCATTAAAATCAGTTGTACTTTCGAGTGGTTCAGTTTGGTTTTCAAATTTTGCGGATTCAGTAGTAGTGGCTTTATTGATCTCAATTGTCCAGGAGACTCTTTTTATACCTTTACTTTCATCTTCAATGAATTGTCTTAAATCTGAGAATTTTAGTTCAGGAATTTTTTCCATCGCTAACGATAATTCTACTAATGTGGAAAGTCTATGGTTAAAATCACCATTCATGATTTGTGAAATATATCCTTTGGATACACCAAGCTTTTTTGCCAGCTGAGTTCTGGTAAGCCTGTTTTTTGACATGTAATCTGACAATTGCCTGAATAAGTCAATTTGGATCTTAGACATCCAATAGCCCTTATTTCGGAGTAAGTCTTCACGTTTCATAATAGAAAGTTTATTGAGCTTCTATATACCGTTGTTTAATACTTCTGAATTTTCTGATATCTCTTTTTTGTCTGTTCTTAAAACCTCCAAGTATAATTATTTTTCCCTTTTCTTTTTTTATTGCATACACTCTGAGATTTTTAGATTTGAATTCGTATTCTTTGATTTTTTTCTTTTTAGGTGTTATATCTTTAAATTTAGTTGCCGGTAAGGATTCTCCGTTTGCTACAAATTCCATGTAGCTATAAATCTTACCAAGTTCTGAGTATAGTTTGTCATTTTTAGATATCTCCTTTTCAAATTCATCAAATTGACATTGATCATCAATCAATAACTTTTCAAAGACTTGTTTCCCTTCAATACAATCTATTCTCTCTAACGCGAATTTAGGCATAATGTTTAGTTATTACTAAACTTTTTTGATAAATTTAACATTTTCAAAGATAAGGATTTTGCTTATAAGGCATCTTGCCTGAGGCAGATGATATTTTAGAGTTAAACACTCTAAATCAAACCCACGGCAACACTTTTTCCGGGTCACGTTCGCCGGACAACATTTTGTAAGAGCTTCCGGTAGTTCTTTCACTTTTACCAAGAAGCTTATGAAAGCAGAGATCAGGACCGGAATTGTAAGATACACCCCCTGTCATTGCTCTAACTGTCTATCTGCTACCAATATTGCACCCCTTCGGAGTGCTTCATAAAAGATTCCGTAGGGTCACGATACATCGTGACCGGGAAAAATCCATAGTTCAGGAATCTCAAATTACGAACATCCTGTACGGTGTCACTGCAAAATCATGACCAGACTTGTTGCAACAAATACTTGTGGCCGGATTGAATACTTAAAGGTGCATCATAAAAACTTGTTTAATAGTAACTTTTAAGTTACATTTGCGTTATGGAGAAAGTAAGAAAAGTAATTGCTTATAAAGACTATTTTGAAAAATTCTTACTTGAACAAAACCAAAAGATCCAGGATAAGATCTTTAAAGTCATTGAGATAATAGAGACTTATGAAAGAGTCCCATCCAACTATTTAAAAGCAATTACGGGGACAAAAGGATTATTTGAAGCGAGAATAAAACTTGCTTCAGATATCTGGAGAGTCTTCTGCTTCTTTGACAAAGGTAAATTGGTGATATTGCTGAATGGCTTTGCAAAGAAGAGTCAAAAAACTCCTGAGAAGGAGATTGATAAGGCGATTCGGTTAATGAATATGTATTACGAAGAAAAATGCAAAGACGATGGACACTAAGAGTTGGAAAGAAATAAAAGACAATGTATATGGTAAAGTTGGTACTGAGCGCAGAGACCAGCTTGAAAGGGATGTTGAGTCAATAAAAATCGGCATTTTATTAAGAAAGGCCAGGGAGGAAAAGAATTTGACTCAGGAACAGCTTGCTGAGATCATAAATAAAAAAAGAACCTACATATCCCGCGTGGAGAATAATGGCAGTAACCTGACACTGAAGACACTGTATGACATAGTTGAAAAAGGTCTCGGAGGAAAAGTTAAGATATCAATTGAAATATAAAGTACTTGCCACAACATACGGTATGACTGATATGGGTTTAGCTTCCCGGCCAGCCGGTTTACACTCCTCAGAAAGAGAAAAAAATCAATACCGGAATTGTAAGCCCCCCTGTCACTGCTGTAACTGCCTCTCTGCTATCAATATTGCACCCCTCCGGGGTGCCTCATAAAAGATTCTGTAGGGTAACGATACATCGTTACCGGGAAATGTTCATAGTTCAGGGGTTTGTACCGAATTTGAAATTGTTGCGGAATGTTGGTAGGTAATGGTTCTGATCCTCTGGTAATAAAAAGGATTCAACTGTGAGATAAAAATTGTATTTTTGATTGGATATAATAGAACATGAGCGACTTAGATCAAATATTAAATTACCTTGAGTCAAATAAAGATAGACTTCAAAGAGACTATCATCTTACGAAGATCGGTATTTTTGGATCTATGGTACGCGATGATCAAAACTCAAATAGTGATATTGACCTGATCGTAGAATTTGAAGAAAATACTCCGGATCTGTACACTCTTAAACAAAATTTAAGAACTGAGATTCAAAGTAAATTCAGACGTTCTGTTGATATTTGCCGGGAAAAATATCTAAATCCGTTTTTCAAAAAAAGAGTTATATCAGAGGCACGATATGTTTAAGCCATCACATAAAGATTATGGTTGTCTGATAAGTATTCAGGAATCAATCAGTAAGATCATCGAGTATACTAAGAGTTTTAAATCAGCTGATGAGTTTTATACTAATTCAATTGCGTTTGATGCAACCATGATGAATTTTGTTGTTATTGGCGAGATGGCTGAAAAATTATCTGAAGAATTTCGAAAGGAGACCGAAACAGAAATAGATTGGTTTAAAATTAAGGGTTTTAGGAATATTATAGCACATAATTATTTTGGTATTGATGCTGAAGAGGTTTGGCAAATAATTCATGATAGCCTTTTGGATTTAAAAGATAAATTGTCAAACATCATAGAATAAGTTACTACCATCTGTAAAAGCCGGTATAAAGCATCTCCTCCAAAGCGGAGAAAGATCAGGACAAGACAGACACACCCCTGTAACTGTCTTTCTGCTACTCCTCCGGGGTGCTTCATAAAAGATCCTGCAGGATCACGATACATCGTGACCGGGAAAATCCATAGTTCTGCATTTTAAATTACGGACATCCTGTATAGTATCCCTGCAAAATCATGATCAGCCAAATTCCACTCACACTTTCTCATTTTCTCATTTTCACACACTCTTCTTTTTATTACTTGGGATCTGTACCGAATTTGAAATTGTTGCGGAATGTTGTAATTTGCTTTGGATTAGGGGAACAGACTATTCTCAATGAAATTAGTTGTGGCGTATAGTAAATCAGTACTCAGGAGATCAATATATGTTTGGATTTTTTGGAAATAGGATGTTAGTAGTAAATGTTATTTTATTATGGTTGACTATTCCCTTAATGGGTCAATCTGGGAAATCCGTGGATAACACATCTGATACCGTTGTTAATGATAATATTACAATAGGGATTGTTGAACCTTATGTCATCTATGATATTTTAGCAATAAAAAATATTATTGTAAATGCTCTCAAAGATGAATTAGAAAATAAATACAACTATCTTATCATTGAAAATGACTCAACATTGGAGACAAAAGGAGATTATCAGTTTATTGATTTTAATATGCTAATGAATCGTAGTCAACAATCTGATTTTCTTCTTATCTCAAAACACATGACAGTACAAACTGATCATATAAGCATGTCGTATCCAAATGAACGTACTTTTGATTCAGTTATTAAAATGACACTCTATGATAAGAAAGGTAAATTGAGAGCACAAAGTGAGTACGATTTTATTCCAGGTGCTCAATTTAGAACAACTAAAAGTGGATTGAAAAGTACAGAAAAGGCATCAAAAGCAGCAGCAAAATCTATTGTGAAAAAAATTGACGAACTGACTATGAGCTCTGATTAAAACAGCCAATTGGATCTGGAGGTGTTTTAGAAATAAATTATGATTTAATATAACTACAACGCCACAACAAGGAAGGGATCTGGAAGTGTGTATTCAAAAACCAAAACTAAAACTAAAAATAATGAATATATCAACCCGTTGCTTTGCGTCTCATACAATGTGATTGGCCTGAATAACGGAGTCAGATGAAACGCTTTTTTTGTAGTGGTCTCTCTGCTACCAATATTGCACCCCTCCGGGGTTCCTCATAAAAGATCCCGTAGGGTCACGATACATCGTGACCAGGATTACCAGAATGAATATAGATTTTTTATGGAAAATACAGGAAATAAACCTATCAAAATAAAAGTAGGTCCATTAAATGATATCGCTAAAGTATTTCCTTCTGAAGTTTTGCTTGACATCAAGATTATGAAGAAAAATTAAACCTCAAACCCCCAGCAACACTTTTTCCGGGTCCTGGCCTCCGAACAGCATTTTGTACGGGGCTTCGAGCAGTTCTTTCACCTTCACAAGGAAGCTTACGGAATCGCGGCCGTCCACCAGCCGGTGATCGTACGACAAAGCCACATACATGACCGGCCTGATCTCCACCTTTCCGTCAATGGCAACGGGACGTTCCACGATGTTGTGCATGCCCAGGATGGCTGCCTGGGGAGGGTTCAGGATAGGCGTCGACAGCATGGAGCCGAATATGCCGCCGTTCGTGATGGTAAAGGTGCCTCCGCTCATTTCTTCGATGGAAAGCCTGAACTTGCGGGCTTTGTCTGCCAGCACCGCGATCTGTTTTTCCATATCGGCCAGCGACATCGTTTCGGTATTCCTTAACACGGGCACCATCAGGCCCTTGTCCGTGGTAACGGCAATGGCCACATCCACATACCGGTAGCTAACGATCTCGTCCCCGTCGATGATGGAATTTACCTTCGGAAATGCCAGCAGGGCTTCCGTAACGGCTTTGGTGAAGAACGACATAAAGCCCAGCTTGATGCCATGGGCTTCGGTAAAGGCTTTCTGGTATTTTTTCCGCAGGGCGATGATGGCGCTCATATCCACCTCATTGAAGGTGGTGAGCATGGCAGTTTCGTTTTTCACCGCTACCAGGCGCTGACTCAGCTTTTTCCTCAACTGCGACATGCTCTCACGATGCTCTTCCCTGGTACCTGTCCGTTCCGGGGCTTTGCCGCCGTTTTCCCTGCCATACAAAACAGTCCGCACGTCTTTGGAAGTGATCTTTTTCAGTCCGGCAACGACATCATCAACGCTAAGGGCATGCTCGTCCATCATCTTACGCGCCAGGGGAGTGGCTTTGATATCGCTTTTTTTCTTATCCCCTCCAGCGGTCTCTTTTGGTTTTTCAGTAACAGTTTTTTCGGACACAGATTTTTTCTGTGCAGGTTCGGGCTCCTCTTTTTTCGGCTGACTTTTCTTTTCAGGCGCTTTGGCAGATGTATCGATGGTACAGGCGACTGTCCCGACGGCAATGGTCTTGCCTTCTTCGACCTTGTGGTTCAGTTTTCCCGCTTCCTGCGCTATCAGCGGAAGGGTGGCCTTATCCGATTCGACTTCGGCGATCTCTTGGTTTTTTTCTACGTACTCCCCGTCGTTTGCAAGCCAGCTCACAAGCTCGACTTCAGCAATGGACTCACCGGGGGACGGTATGACAATTTCTACGATCATTCCGGGATCAGTTTATTCAGGTGAGAGATTCAAAATATTTATATTGCTTTAAGATCTTTTTTCTTATGCTGCCGTCCTTGCATTGAAGTCCGCAGTATTTATTCTGTAGTTCGCAGATGCATTCGCGAAATACTTTGGCAATGATCTCTTCCTGCTGGATCTTATGGATCTTTGACAATCCCGTTGCAGGGCTTCCGCTGGCCTGACGGGCAACAGGAAAGATCTCGTAATCGCGGAATTCTTCGTATACATGCCTCCATGCGCCCATGTTGGCAGGCTCTTCCTGTACCCATAGAGTGAGCATGGTATTTTTGTATTTCTTCATGATGGCCTCGATCCGGGGTTTTGGAAAAGGATGCAGTTGCTCAATCCTTACCAGGGCGATATCACGTGCATTGAATTCCCTTTTTCTGGCCAGCAGATCATAATATACTTTGCCTGAACAGAAAACAACACGGCGGACTTCTTCAACATCCACTTCCTCGTCATCGATCACAGGATGAAAATACCCGCTGGCCAGTTCTTCCAGGGTAGAGGTACAACCGGGGTGCCGCAAAAGACTTTTTGGAGTGAAAACGATAAGAGGAACGCGAAAGTTCCTGAACAACTGTTGCCTGAGCAGGTGATAAAAGTTGGCAGGAGTGGTCGGGTTGGTGATCAGCATGTTGTTTCTTGCTGCCAGGGATAAAAAGCGTTCGATCCGTGCACTGGAATGCTCGGGTCCCTGTCCTTCGAACCCATGCGGCAGAAGCAATACAATGCCGTTCATCAATCCCCATTTTTCTTCTGCCGATGCAATGTACTGGTCAACAATTACCTGTGCGACATTATGAAAGTCCCCGAACTGGGCTTCCCAGACAGTAAGTCCTTTGGGAGTTGCCAGGGCATGTCCGTATTCAAATCCCAGCACACCGTATTCGTTGAGCGGTGAATTGTAAATATCAAAGGAAGCCTGCTTTTCACTGACATACTTCAGCGGGGTGAATGTTTTATCCGTTTTTTCGATAATGTGGGCTGCATGCCTGTGGGCAAAGGTGCCGCGAACAGTATCCTGGCCGCTGATCCTGACAGGAAAACCCTCATAGACAAGGGTGCCGTATGCCAGCAATTCGGCCATTCCCCAGTCCAGTTTATTGTCTTTCAGCATCTTTTTCCTGTAGTCAACGAGCTTGCAGGTTTTTTTTATGAAATGCTCGTCTTTCGGCAATGTGCATATTTTGTCGCCGATATATTTGAGAAGCTCAAGGGTGACGCCGTTCGGAAAATGCCTGTCAAAATCAGCCGCCTCAGCATATTTAAAGTCTTTCCAGTCGCCATGCAGGAATTGCTGGATCCTTACTTTGCCCAGGTTTTTCGAAACTTCGAATTTTTCTTCGAGGTAAGCTTCAAAATCATTTTTTTGCTTTTCAATTTCCTCCTTGCTGAAAATACCTTCTTCGATCAGCTGGCCGGCATATATTTCCCTGGGGTTCGGATGACTGGCAATGGCCTTATACAGGGTGGGCTGTGTGTAGCGGGGCTCGTCTCCCTCATTATGACCGTATTTCCTGTAGGAAAGGATGTCGATAAAAACATCGGTGTAAAAGCTTTGCCTGTACTCCATGGCCAGTTTTACGGTATGAACAAGCGCTTCCACATCATCTCCGTTCACATGAAATATAGGGCATTTGGTGACTTTGCCGACATCCGTGCAATACGTACTGCTTCGTCCGTCAAGGTAGTTGGTTGTAAATCCTACCTGGTTATTGATGACGATATGGATGGTGCCTCCGGTACGGTAACCGCTGAGGTCCATCATCTGGATCACCTCATAGACAACCCCCTGTCCGGCAATGGCCGCATCACCATGGATCAGGATGGGGGCGAGCTTGGTGAAGTCTTTGCTGTATTTATGCTCGATGCGTGCTCTTGCTATGCCCTGAATGACAGGAGATACTGCCTCCAGGTGGGAA
>JASFVU010000081.1:0-8439 GCA_050049665.1 Bacteroidales bacterium
ATTCCCCTTGCCATTGGGGACCGGTTTTGCAAAACATTCCTGAACAGGGCAATAACCGACATGTCCTTACAAAATAATTCTCACTAAGTTGGTATTTTAAAGAGAACCCTCTTTCATTTCTGTGAATAATTGAATAATTTGGTATAAATATATTGATAACATGAGAACATTCATTCTGATTCTTTTATTCGGCTTATTTGGTACCTTATGCCGGTCACAGGACGCAAGTGTTTTTGACACCCGCAACGCGTTCGACAAAAAAGGCGATTATTACTTTGGTAAAAAGCAGTTCAAGAAAGCGATCGTCTATTACAATATGGCTTACAACGCGGATGCGGACAATTATTATTCCGTCCTCAGGAAAGCAGAAGCCTTTGCCACACTGGACCTGTATGATCAGGCAGCCGAATGTTACCGTATTGTGTTTGAAACCGGTCTGTATGTTCCGAATGAATACCGGTTGAAATTCGCCAACCTCCTGCTCAGGAACAAAGACATCAAAGGATTTGAGTACTGGATGAGCAGGTATAACGAAATTGTTTTTGATGAGACCAAAAGAGAGAACTACATCAGTTCCGAAGAAGTACGGGTCAGGATGTACAGGGATTCTTCTGTTGTCATTGTAGAAAATGAGGGTATATTAAATACGGAAGAGTCGGAAATATGTCCTGTTGTTTACCGGGACCGGCTGGTATTTGCTTCCACCAGGAAGAACCTGTCGGGCAGCAAAGAGAACGATAATTACGATCTGTTTTCGGCAAAATACCTGAAAAGCGGTCAGCTAGGCAGGCTGAACAGGTTCAACAGGAACCTGAATTCCGGTCTGGACGAAACGTCGGTCTTCATGGACGAAAAGAAGAACAGACTGTACTTTACACGGGGGGCATCGGTCCATTCGAATCTGGAAACTTATGTTTCCGGTATTCCCGACGGTGTTTTTGATGCCTTGGATATCAATGAATTCTCTGTTGACGGGTTCGGCGGTATCGGTCACGTGTCACTGAACAGTGACGGCACCAGGATGTTCTTTGTTTCGGATGCTCCTGGCGGGTCAGGCGGAATGGATATCTATTCCAGCGATCGTGTCGGCAGTGGCTGGAGCAAGCCAAAAAACCTGGGCCCGGAGATCAATTCGGGCAAAGATGAACTGTATCCGTTTGTGCTGAACGACACCTTATTGTATTTCTCCTCGGCAGGACATAATGGGCTCGGAGGCCTTGACCTGTATTCCGTTAACCTGAACCGGGAAAACGCAGCGCCCCGGAACCTTGGCAGCAAAGTCAATTCAACATACGATGATTACAGCCTTTCCTTCTCTCCCGGGGGATTAACAGGCTATTTTTGTTCAAACCGTCCTGGAGGTTTCGGCAAGGAAGATATTTACCGGCTGCAGTTGCTGGACATAAAGATAAAGTATGCTGCTTACCGGCCGAGGCTAAGAACCTCGATGGAAGAAGGCAAAATAAACCTTTACCTGAGCAATGGTGATGAATACAACATTGCCGCGGAAGATAATGAAGGGTTTCATTTCAGCTTTCAGCCTGAAGAAGCTTATAAAATGGTCATCCGGCATGAGAATGTCCTGGCTAATGACATCGTGAACAATGAAAACCTTTCCGCCACTCAGAGAAAAAAGGAGATGCTGAATCCCAGACCGATTGAAAGGACCGATGTTAAGCTTCAACAGGGCATGAAATACCAGTTTACCGCCGGAATGAAACCGATCGGCCATGACTATAAGAACGATCTCAGTGAATTGGCAAAGAGTTACCGGGATCCCGGCAGCAATACCATCGACCTGACCGTACTGGCAAAAGAACTGGCATTAACGGATGGTGAGATATACACGATCCGGTTTGAGAAAGACGACGTTCAGGATGGCAAGGCCAAAGAAGAAACCAGCTTGTTCGTTAACGGTCAGACAATCCCTGTTTCGGGAAGGTCCTTTTTTATCGTTTTGCCCCTGGATATAGAATCGAATTTCAATATCAAAACCGACATTGCCCATTTTAAAGAAAATTTTAACCCCAAAAAAGTCGGTGCCGTTAAAATGGATGCTGCTCCTGTTTATAAAAAAGAGGAAGTTGCGGTACAGTCAAAGGGTTTTCCGGTTCTTGTCAATACGGAATCTTTCAGCGATGCGGACAGGAAGATAGCTGCCTCGGAACTGGCTGTCATTCCCGGAACAATGTATATTCTTACATTGAGTAAACCCGGCCCCGGCAGCGGGAAAGATCAGGAGGTAGTCGTTCCCCTGACCAAGGGTGTAAAATACAATCTCGGCACGAAAGCCCCGTCAAAGGCAGAATACAACAGAGCCCTTGTTCAGATGACGTCGGGGCAGGCAGGCAGTGATGATCCCAACGAAGAACTGATCGATATTTCCGTATTATCAAAGGAACTGGACATCCTGCCTGATGAGGACCTTGTATTTAACCTGATGCCGGCAAAGAAATTTGCTTCACAGGCTACGGGTGCCAAAGATATACTCACCACGCTGGCCGTTGACGGCAGAAAATATTACATTACCGGCTTCCAGAAGCTCCAGGTAGACCTGAACCTCGATCAGAACCGGCAGGTCAATATACAGACCGACCTGGCCTACCTGCAGGAAAATTTCGAGCCTTCCACCATTGCCATCACAACCGATACGACATCGTTCAACAAGGACATCATTACCGACCCTGTCTTTGATGTGATCGTCGTGAATTTCAACCTGAACGAGTATTCCATCCGGCCCGATGCAAAAAGTATCCTGGAGAACAAGGTAACGGAGGTGATGAAAGGCGACAGCAGGCTT
Organism: Bacteroidales bacterium; assembly: GCA_050049665.1. Taxonomy (GTDB): domain Bacteria; phylum Bacteroidota; class Bacteroidia; order Bacteroidales; family UBA10428; genus UBA10428. The sequence continues at coordinate 2,801 of JASFVU010000081.1, forward strand.
TACGTAACCATTAAAGGGTATACCGATCCGCTCGGGGATGAAGAATACAATGAAAGGCTGTCCAGGAATCGTGCCCTGGCAGTAAAAGACTTCCTGGCCGCCAATGGGATCGGCGAGAACAGGATCCGTACCTTTTCCTTCGGGGAATCCCTGTCGCTGAAGGAAGGCGTGAACTGGGAAGACCTGAGCGAAGCCGAGCTTCAGAAACACCGCAAGGTGGAGATCGTGATCTATTTGCCGAAGTAAGGGAGGTAAGAGAGTTTTTGAGAATAGTTTAGTAGTTTATTCTATTTATATATAAATCATTTACAGCGTCTTATGAATGGTGATGCGTCACAAAATACCTAATTTATCCTTTTTTTACTATGAAAAATGTTATCTAAGCCGTATTGCCGGCCGTGTACCCGGCGCTGACATCCAGTACCATACCTGAAACATGGGTTGTTTCATCGCTGCACAAAAAGTTTATGGCATCGGCTATTTCCTTTGGGTCCAGGACACCTACGGGCAGAGTATGCATGCCTTTTATAAAACCGGCGGCGCCTTCAATGGTCGGATTTCCGGGGTTGATCCCTTTCAGGATATGGTCGTTCTCCAGCATGGGTGTCCTTACCAGCGTCGGGCATACGACATTGCAGGTAACATTCAGGCCGCCCAGTTCCTGGGCAATGGTCTTTGCCAGTCCTATCACCCCCCATTTGCTTGCCGAATACAGTGAGAACATAAAAGCCCCGCCACGGCCGGCCACAGAGCTCATGGCCACGATCCTGCCCGACCTCTGGTTCCTGAATACCGGTATGGCAGCCTGGATGGTTTTCAGTACGCCTCCCACATTAATGGCTAACAGGTCTCTGATGATCGCATCATCATAACTTTCCGCCGGGCCCACCTGGGTTACTGCCGCATTGGCCACCAGGAAATCCAGTCGCCCGAACTCATCGACGGTCCTTTGGACTGCTTTGTTCAGATCGGACATGTTCCTGACATCTCCCCGGATCGCAAGGCATTTTGATCCGAGAGCTTCTATTTTCTTTTTTGCTTTATCGAGATCCGCAGGAGTCGATAACGGATACCGTATACCCGGGATCTGGTCCGCAATGTCGAACAGCACTATATCGGCCCCGTCTTTCGCAAACGTTTCGGCTGTTTTCAGCCCGATCCCCCGGGCGCCGCCGGTGATAAAGGCTACCCTGCCCTTTTTCGGGGATCTCTTTTGTCTGCTTCCGGTGCTGGTCAGTGCTGAGGGGACGGCCATTGCGGCAAGCGACAATCCCGATGTTTTGATCACATCCCTGCGGGTAAACTTGTTTCCTTTCATATCCTTATTTTTATTGGTTTTCGATCTTTTATATAACCTGATCTGCCGGTTCTGTGAACCGGTTATCCGGCACGACCGGTCAATTCGTGTTCAATGATCGTGAAAAGAAACGGTCCGGTCGACCTGTCTTACCAGATGGGACATGTTGTTTTTCGCCGGATCATTTGCGAAAATGACAGGCAACAGGCTATTGTCCCGGGGAACCTGTCTGTCTGAGGTATTCGGAAGGGGTAAACCCTGTGACTTTTTTGAAATTCCGGTTGAACGACGATTTGGAATTATAGCCGCACTCGTATGCCAGAGCAAGGAATTTCAGCCTTCTGTTTTCAGGAACTGTCACCAGTTGCTTGAACTCTTCTGTACGGTATTGATTGATGTAATCGTAAAACGACATGTTCAGTTCCTCATTGATATACTGGGAAAGGTAGTTGGGATGGATGTGTAACTGCAGCGCCAGTTTGTCGAGTGTTAAACCGCAATCCCTGAATGCCTTGTCCTCGTTCATCAGCTTCCCGAGTTTTTCACGGATCTCCTGTCTTTTCCGGCTGGTAAGCCCTGATTTCCGGTACCGGACAGGCATGGTCCTGCTGTTGTCAGGACCGGTCCGGGCAAATTCCGTATGATTTGTGAAAAATGGGGTGCTTCTGATGCCTACAAAGCCGATCAGTACTGTATTTGCCATAACGATCACAAAGATCTGTTTCAGATCACCCAAAAGCACGGCCATCCATACAATGGCGATGCCCAGTATCAAAAATTGCAGCCACCGGCGGCTGATCTTTAAGGCTTTGATGTTCTTATCCTGAAATTGCTTTCTGTATTTTTTCAGGTAAACTACCGACAGGGAAACATAAAAAAACCCTGATGCCAGCACTGCGAAATAATTCATGCGGATCTTTTCGGCAAAATCGGCCAGCCCGTTTTCCACATTGAAAACCTTTTGATCCGCAGGAGACAAATAGAACGGAAGAAAGTAGAGGTAGCTAAGAATAAAAGGCAGGAAATGAAGAACATACAGGAACCGGTATCGGTGCGGTCTGTTCATGAAAGTGATAATATACAAAAAAAGCAGGGGGCCGTGCAGAAAAGGAAACGGGATATTCAGCGCGGCCCAGAACGGGTATGCGGAGCTGAAGCCGGAAATGTCAAAATAAAAAAGCAACTGATGAAGGGCATTTACCAGCAGCCAGACCATGAGTACAAGGTCTGCCTTTGTTTTGTTCTTCTTCAGAACCAGCAGGCATGAGAGAAAAAAAGAGACTGTGATCCCGGCAATGAAGATCATGGTTTGGTTTTAATTGTCAGTTTGAAAATAAGAACAAATTACAAGCGGTTTCGTTCAATGAGCGTCCGGTAATTGTTCTGAGGGAAGTTGGAACACTGCGTTTCACTACTCTCCTGCCTTGTGACTGTACAGTTTTTTCATGGTGCTGTTGGCAATGGCAGAAGCTGTTTTCCACGGCAACAACCGCAAAAGGATAAAGTAGCTCAGCCGGTTGAAAAACCCGGGAATGAAAAGGGGTTTCCTGCCCAGCTTTCTAAGAGCGGATTCCGCTACCTTGCCGGGGCTCATGACCTGTGGCCTGAAGAAGCCGTAATGCGGTTGTGTGGCCAGGTAGGCCGGTGTTGCCGTGGCCCCGGCTATGCAGGCCATCACGTCAATGTGGTGCTCCCGGAGTTCGTGATGCAGGGATTCTGCCAGGTTCCGGGCAAAAGCCTTGGTGGCCGCATAAGGCGCCACAAGCCGCATACCCGTCAGTCCCGCCAGGGAGGACATGAGCAGTATTCCCCCGGGAGTATGGTTGTCCTTCAGTCGCCGGGCAAAGGCATGCACCAGTTTTACGGATGTATGGGCATTGACCGCGATAAAACTGTCGAGTTCTTTTTCGGTATAGGATATAAAAGGCTTTATGCTGCTGTATGCCGCATTGTAGATCAGCAGCCGGCAATCGACACCCTCAACGGCCTGCATGATCTCCTTAACGGCATTTGGCTGTGCCAGGTCTGTACAAATGGTACGGGTGCGGATGCCAGACTCATTTTCCACCCATGAAGCCAGGGCTTTCTGGCGTTCAGACTGAATATCAGCCATCACGATATTCACGCCTCTTTTGGCCAGTGCAAGCGTATAAGCCTCACCGAGGCCTTCGGCGGCGCCTGCCAGCAGAGCCCATGGCCCGTATTTTTCCATGAATGGTATTTCAGACATACATCCGGTTCTTTCAATACAATTGATAAAAATAAAAAACATCCGGTTAATTGTGCAATGTTCATGCAGATGCGAATATTACCGACCGGTAAGGTAGTCCAGTGCAAATTCCAGTTGATTATCCCTGTTCCGCCTGATCTCCTCTTCGGTATTCCGTACAAGGATATCCGGGGGTACTCCGTTCCACTGGATAAGCCTGTCATAGTAATAGCTATAGACCCTTGTAGTTGAAAGCCATTTCCCTGAAGACAGGGTAATTTCCGTGTCGGAACCACCCAATCCGGCAGTCGTATCCCCGACAAGGGTTACATTTGGCAGGGGCTGTAAATGCGCGGCAAGAAATTCGGCACCGCTTACACTGCAGCCATTTATCAGGATGACCACTGGTTTTGTATAGATGAATGTACCGCGCGGATTGATGATCTCTTCTTCGCTGTCTCCGTATTTATCGTAGTAAATTATCCTTATCGTGGACGTAACGAATCTCTCCGCTATTCTGGTAATTTCCCCGCCGGAATTATGCCGTAAATCCAGGATCAAAGCGTCCGTGTTACGCAAATAGTCCAGGGCATGATCAAAGTCGCGCGGATCACTATGGAGTTCGGTAAAGGAACTGATACGTATGTACCCTGTGTTATCATCCGTTATCCCGTATTCGAGGTTCTTTTCACCGTTTACGAAGAGTTCTGTGCTGAAATACTTCCTGGTAACGGTCGGACTGAACCGGTTGTAATCACGTTTCATTCTCGGCATGATATAAGGTATCATATCCACGATCCCGGCGGCTTCGTTCTTAAAGATCGTATGGCCATCCTTTAATTCTGCCAGCATGTTCAGTACAACCCCGAAGATCTCGTCCCCCCTGGACTGCTCTGCCAGTGGCCTGTATTTTTCATACAGGTATTCACTGTTTATTTCCATGAACTCAAAAAAGGGATAATTGGCATCGATAAAGCTCCATATCTCTTCAAAATCACGGATGTTCTGTTCCTGGAAGTCATTGTTCGGGGCGATGAATAATTTATCGCATCCTGTTAAAAGGACACAAACCAGGATCAAATACCTGATCTTCCCTGTCGTTATTTTTGCTTTTCGATGTGCCATTGCAAATTGATAAAAATAGTGTTGTTGGCGGTTGTTAAAGCGTACCATCCTTCCGTTCTCTCGGTTTGTGAAGATGCGTGCAGCCTTGTTAACCGGAAGCGGTAGCCCGTTCCAATGGAAAAAGCACGGGATATCCGGTATCTGAGCCGGAGATCAAAGTAGGAATCCATGGTCCAGGGAAAAGCCGACAGTTTGAGGTATTTTGCTTCTTCTATATCCAGGTCGGGTAAGCGTGCCGCCAGCGAAAATACGTTGGTGCCCAGGGAAGTTTCCATCCGGATCTTCGGGGTGAGCAGTATAATGCTTTTGATGTCTGCCCCGCCTGAAATGAGGGAAGCAAGCGACATGGTCTTTGTAAAGACCGAGGAGGCCATATTCTGGTTCCGGAAATGAAGATAAAAATTCCAGGACGGGCCCAGGAACAAATAAACGGGTTTCCCGCATAAATGGAAGTTCTCTAACGGATACAGATGCCTGCCCGAAACAGAATACTCCTGAATACCGGCAGCAGCATTATGGTCTTTTATTACGGAACTCTGTCCATAGAAAAAATCCAGCTCGAATCCATGGTTTCCGTGGTAGTTTGACCATCTCGCACTGAATTCAGGGAAAGCTCCCGTATACCTGTTATCAGAGATGTACTCATCGCGGATCGAATACCTGCCAAAACCATATTGAACCGAGATCCCGGACGGAAAAACCGGATCGTGATGTACATTTTCCTGACCGGACAAATTGATCACGATGACCGTGTGAAACAAAATGAAAAAAAAAGCGGATTTATTCATTGGGATTTTTAACAAAGACAAATCTTCTGTTCCCGGCACGTATTTGAAAAAGAATTACCTGTTCATGCCTGTTTCGATCTGTAACAGATCATTTTCCTGAATAACCGGTTTGTTGATAATGGGATAACTGTTGCATGAAACGATTGACCAGTCAGCCGGAAAAAGATTATATCCCTCCGAAATACGTGTTATGATGGTCTTACTTGTTATAAAATAGCCT
>JASFVU010000355.1:0-4102 GCA_050049665.1 Bacteroidales bacterium
ACAGGCTTACGCCGGTATTCCAGGGACAGCTTCCGGAAAAAGCCAATTATATTGTTACCTATGAAGCCATGAGTGAAGGAGAAAGTCCGTTGCTGATCACACAATCGGAATTTATGCGCAGAATGAAAGATATGTCTGCCCTGGGCGGAGGAATGAATTTTTACGGCGAGATGCCCGACAGCTACAACCTGGTGGTTAACGGCAACCATCCCCTGGTACTGAGAGTGAATGACGAACTGGGAAAAAAATTATCCGGAGAGCTGAAAAAGATCGACGATAAAGTAAAGCCTCTCAATGAAAATAAGGCTGAACTGGACAAGGCTGTAAAAGACAAAAAAGAAGAGGAGATCAAGCAGGAAGAAAAAGACCGGATCGAAGAACTGACGAAAAAAATAGCCGAACTGGAAGAAAAGAAGACCAAACTTCTGAAGAAATTCGGAAGTGATAATAAGCTTGTGAAATAGATGATCGACCTGGCACTGCTTGCCAATGGCATGCTAAAAGGGGAAGAACTGACAAAATTCGTAAAAAGAAGTATCGACCTTATGTAAAACCGGCAAAGACCGGAATGAAACAGAAAGCTGTCCGGATCTCCGGGCAGCTTTTTTATTAACAGAATTCCAACATTGCCGGTAATCACTGAAATTAACCGCCAATTTGTTTTAATTTTGCATGAATACTAACCTAAAAAAGTACATGATGGAACAAGTTTCTGCTCGTCTGGCAAGTCTTTCGCCTTCTGCAACCATGGCAATGAATCAGGCCGGTAAAGATCTGAAAGCAAAAGGAGTTGATGTAATTAATCTGAGTGTCGGGGAACCTGATTTTAATACCCCTGATCATATCAAGGAAGCAGGAAAAAAAGCCATTGATGATAATTTCTCGTTTTATCCTCCTGCTCCGGGTTTTCCTGAACTGCGTAAGGCTATTTCAGAAAAATTCAAACGTGAAAACGGCCTCGACTATACACCCGAACAGATCGTGGTTTCAGCGGGAGCAAAAAATTCGCTTGTAAATGTAATTCTCAGTCTGATCGATAAAGACGATGAAGTGATCGTTCCGTCTCCTTACTGGGTAACCTATGTCGAACAGGTAAAACTGGCAGAAGGTAAAAACATCATCATCCGGGGTACGATCGAAAATGATTTTAAAATTACTCCCGAACAGGTTGAAAAAGCAATTACACCCAAAACCAGGGCCCTTCTCCTGTGTTCGCCTTCAAACCCGACCGGCAGTTTTTACAGCAAAGCCGAACTGGAAGCAATTGCCGGGGTCATTGAAAAACATCCGGATGTTTTCGTCATTACAGACGAAATATACGAACATATCAATTTCGTCGGCAAGCATGAATCCATTGGCCAGTTCGACTCAATAAAAGACCGTGTTGTAATTGTCAATGGCGTTTCAAAAGCATATGCGATGACAGGCTGGCGAATTGGCTATATCGCAGCACCGCTATGGCTGGCAAAGGCCTGTACAAAACTGCAGGGCCAGATGCTTACCGGACCGACGACCAATGCCCAGATGGCCGCCATTACGGCGCTGAAAGAAGATCAGAGTTGTGTGAAAGAGATGCTGGTGGCATTTAAAAGAAGGAAAGAGCTGATCATGAACCTGCTGAAGGAAGTCCCCGATATAGAAGTTTCGGAACCGGAAGGCGCATTTTATGTTTTCCCGAAGATCGATTCATACTTTGGAAAATCATTTAACGGCAACAAAATCGGATCATCCACCGATCTGTGCCTTTACCTTTTAAACGAAGGGCATATTGCCACCGTTCCCGGAGAAGCATTTGGCGAACCAACCTGCATCAGGATATCGTTCGCCACTTCCGATGATAAAATAACCGAAGCCATAAAAAGAATGAAAAATGCTTTGGCAGCTCTGACCTGAAAGCAATACTTTATATTGACAGAGGGTGTCTAAAAAGTCTTTGTGTCTCTTTGCGTCTACTTTGAGTAACTTTGTGGCATAGCTATAATTGGCTGCTACATAGATCTTCGTCTGCCAAAGCAGACTACAGCCTGCGAAGGCAGAGAATCACAAAGAAGACACTGAGTTTCACAAAGTAAAAATATTTTCTGAAAGAATGTTATCACTTACTTTTTAGATACCCTTTATTTTTTAATCTGATCGAATGCTTCTCTTAATATAACCCGAATAATCCTTTAAAACCGGATGGTATTCTTCATGCATCAGATCCGACGAGATCAGGAAGTCTGCCGTCGACCTGTTGTTTGCGATCGGTATATTGTACAAAACCGTTATTCGCAACAAAGCTTTCACATCCACATCGTGTGGCTGAGGTTGCATAGGATCCCATAAAAAAAACAGCATATCGATCCTGCCTTCGGCTATCATGGCTCCGAGTTGCTGATCCCCGCCTAGCGGACCCGATTTAAGCTTTATAATTTCCAGCTCACCGGGAATCACAGCATTCTCCTTAATCTTCTTCAGCAAAGCATCTTCAACCATACGGCCGGTGGTACCGGTACAGACAAGCTTGTGATTTAACAATTCCTGCCAGTTCCATTCAACCCATTCAACAAGATCGCTTTTCCGGTTATCGTGTGCAACAAGGCCTATTCTTTTCCGGGTTTTCATTTTTCAAAGTTTTTGTTCTGCAAGTCTTTAATATAGGTCTGATAGTATTTATCCAGTATTTCCTTTTCCAGTTCTTTTGCCTTGCTCATCCGGACTTCATATTCCTCCCTTTTCTCTCCCTTTCTCCTTTCTTCGAAAATACCGTTCCTGTTCTTTTCGGCATGAAATTCATCGTAACAGGCATATTCCACAAAAATTTTCTTTGACAGATCCCGGAGTATCACCAGATTGTCCGAACCTCCGCTTGCCAGCAGATCCCCTTTTCTGTTAACGGCTATGCTATTGACAACCCCTTCATGATCAGAAAAAGTGTACACCATTTTGCCGGTTTTTGTTTGCCACAACCGTATCGAGCCATCGAATGATGCGCTGAACAGATGATTCCCGTCGGGAGAAAATTCTATGTCCAGTACCGCCTTGTCATGCCCCACATAGGTCATCACTACTTCCCCTGATTCAAAATCCCATAATCGTATGGTCATATCACGCGAACAGGTTGCAAAATATTTACCTCCCGGATGAAAAGCAATGTCATAGATATTACCGGTATGCCGTTCAAGGGTTTTCATCAGCTCACCGGTTTTCGCATTCCACACTTTCACGGTTCTGTCCAGCGAACCGCTGACCAGGTATTTTTCATCGGGACTGAATGCAACGGGCAATGTACTTTTCTGATGTCCTTCAAGCACAAGATCGATTTCCTGTGTCTGAACATCCCAGACCCTCAGTTTATAATCATACGAACCTGCGGCGATCTTATTTCTTTCCGGAGCATAATCCAGTGACCAGATATGGGTGGAATTCCCCTGAAAAACAGCAAGGTTGTTATTGTTCATATCGATCAGTTTAACATCATTGCCCGATCCGAAGAACAGGTTGTTCGTCTGTGTGATCTCTATGGCTCTCGGAGGAAAGTAATTATCCGGTATTTCAAATTCGGTATCAAGGGAATTCAGGTTATAAAAAACAAGCCTGTTGTCTTCTCCGCCACTAACGAGATACCGGTTATCAGGGCTAAAAGCGACACTCAGAACAGGTGCTTTATGTTCTTTAAAAACTTTCAGTACATACTCGTCATCCTGAGCGGACAGCAAAGCAGACAGCATGAAACCGAATAGAAAGACAGTATATTTATACTTCATATTATTTGATTAAATACATCTTATTCTATAAACGCATTCATGGAGTTTCTCACCCCTGTAACACTTTCCAGGTATGCCTTGACTGAACCAATGAGTATTTTCGCTTCCACCAAAACCGGAATTCTGTTGTCATCGTCGGTTATCCAGACAAACATATCTTCGCCTCCTTTGAATATAGTACCTTCTATCAATAAGGCTGAAAACTTTATGCAGCGGTACTTTTCTCCTCTTCTTGTTTCAATCGTTTCCCTGCCAAGGTAACGAATGTAAAGAGTAAAAATCTCATTATCAAGGATTGAATTGATCTGAATGGTATCACCGATCTTCAAATTCGAAAAATCAAGATTGCGGCAGCG
>JASFVU010000145.1:0-6829 GCA_050049665.1 Bacteroidales bacterium
GAAAAAAAAATACCGATCGGTAATTACATGTATTCGTTATCTGAAGACAGAATTGCCAAATATCCTTTACCTGAAAGGGACCAGTCAAAATTACTCATTTATAAAAACGGAAAGATAACCGAATCCTGTTTCAGGAATATTGCCGGTCACATCCCTTCCCAAAGCCGGCTGTACATGAACAACACAAAAGTCATCCATGCAAGGTTGAAATTTGTAAAACCTGCCGGTGCAGCGATCGAAGTATTCTGCCTGTCTCCTCATGATCCTTCGGATTACCAGTTATCATTTTCTCAAACCGGATCCTGTACATGGGTATGCATGATCGGGAACAGGAAAAAATGGAAAAATGGGTTGCTCCGGCTCGAATTCGAACGAAATGGTCATCGATATACATTCACAGCCGAAAAAAACGGAAGCTGCGGAGAGTATTTTCTTATCCGGTTTCAGTGGAACGGGGATCACTCTTTTGGAGAAGTGCTGGATGCTTTGGGGATTATTCCTCTCCCTCCCTATCTGAACCGCAATTCGGAACCACTTGACAAAGACAGGTACCAGACCATATACTCCCACACAAAAGGTTCGGTCGCTGCCCCGACTGCCGGTCTGCATTTTACCGGTCATGTGTTGGCTGAACTGAAAAAAAAACAGGTATACCCGAAATACATCACCCTTCATGTCGGCGCAGGCACGTTCCAGCCCGTGAAATCAGAAAATGCTCTTGACCATGCCATGCACAGCGAAGTATTCTCAGTTTCCGTGGAAGTCCTTGAATCCCTTATCTGCCCGGGCGGACCAATTGTTGCCACGGGAACAACGACCTTACGGACACTCGAAAGTCTTTACTGGCTTGGAGTAAAAAGTATCTGTACTCAGAAACTTTGCCACGACCTCGAACAATGGGAATACAAACGGCTGCCAAAACAATATTCAGCCGGAGAAGCATTGCGGAAACTGATTGATCTCCTGAAGCAGGAAAAACTCAGCCACCTTGAGGGTATAACATCCCTGATGATCGTTCCCGGATATGAATTCAACATTGTCGACATTCTCATTACCAACTACCATCAGCCGGGCAGCACACTTTTACTGCTTGTGGGAGCATTTATCGGCGAGGGTTGGAAACAGGTTTACGATCATGCACTGGAACACAATTATCGTTTTCTTAGTTATGGTGACAGTTCGATACTATGGCGAAAATGAGCTATTGGTGCATCCTGCTGAATAATTTCTCCACTTCTCCGATACAATGTCCGCAGGCGCTTCCTATGAAAGTATCTTCCAGAAACTGATTGAAATCGGAATAATTTCCTTCAATGATCATGGCTTCTATTTCTTCTTCGCTATGGCTAATACAGTTGCATAACATGTCTTATTCAGTTGATCCTCTGAATACTAACAAAAGAAAAGAAAAATTGATCAACTATTTGCCAGGGTTTCTTCTATTTTTTTCGCAAACCGGCGGATATCTTCTTCTGTCGTATCCCATGAGGTCATCCATCTCACTTCACCGGTCTCCTCGTTCCATGGATAGAAAAAGAATTCTTTTTGCAATTCGGGAATAGCAGGTTTAGGAATGAGAGCAAAAATCCCGTTTGCTTCTACTTTCTGTGTAATCTTTACGCCCGGTATGTCCTTTACCGAAAGGTATAATTTCCTGGCCATCCTGTTAGCGTGCTGCGCATTTTTCTCCCACAAACCATCTTCCATGAAGGCAATGAACTGTGCCGCTATGAACCGCATTTTCGATGATAACTGCATTCCCTGTTTACGTATGTATTTAAACTCCCCGGCAAGGTCCTCATGAAAAAAAATAACGGATTCGGCTGCCATCAACCCGTTTTTTGTACCTCCGAACGAAAGGATATCAATACCTGCCTCCGAAGTCATCTCCCGAAATTTCCTGCCCAGAGATACGGCTGCATTCGACAAACGCGCACCGTCCATGTGTAATAAAATGCCATAACCATGTACAAACTCCGCCAGTTTTTTTATTTCCTCCACCGTATAAACAGTCCCCATTTCCGTCGCCTGGGATATGGAAACCAGTCCCGGCTGTGAATGGTGTTCGAAATCAAATCCGACCATGTGCCTTTTAAGCAGGTCAGGGGTTAACTTCCCGGCCGGTGCCGGGACAGGGACCAGTTTACACCCTGCAAACCTTTCCACGGCTCCGCATTCATCAACATAAATGTGAGAACTTTCCGCACACAGAACAGAATGGAACGGTCTGACCGAAGCAGCAATTCCGGTAACATTGGCTCCCGTACCTGTAAATACAAAATAGGGAAATGAATTTGTTCCAAAGTTTTCCTTGATCAGTTCCATGGCTTTCCGGGTATACTGATCGTCTCCGTAACCGACAACATGCCCGGAATTGACCGTGTTAATTTTTTTTAACACTTCCCGGGAAACGCCCGAATTATTATCACTTGCAAAGCCTTTTGGGTTTTCTGTCTCTAAAAAAAGATCATCCATGACAAACTATACAGTAACCAGATTGTTAGTAGGTCTAAAGTAAACAGAATTTACTTGAATAAAAACAATACCAATGAGGTTCAGGATAAAAACAGTACTTTTTCTCTTGTTATTTGCAACCCGGATCGTCCCGGCGAAAGAGTATACCGATATTCAGGTTCTTGATTTCGACGAATTTGAACCTTACCTGCATCTCGGAAACGATACCATTTATGTGATCAACTTCTGGGCCACCTGGTGTGTTCCCTGCAGAAAGGAATTGCCCGTTTTTGAAAGATTCCATATCGACAGGAAGGATAAGAAGATCCGGGTTATTCTTGTAAGTCTCGATTCTCCGTCAAGGATGGAGAATAGCCTGATCCCCTTTCTGGAAAAGAACAACATAACCGCAGAAGTATTGCTGTTAAACGATCCCGACTTCAATACATGGATCGATAAGGTTGACCCGTCGTGGTCCGGTTCTTTGCCGGCAACATTGATCTATAACGGTTCCGGAAGGTTATTTTTCGAAAAGGAAATTGATTATGAACTCTTAACTAATACAATTGAAGAGATGTCTAACTTTTAAATCATGCAACTATGAAAACACTATTTTCCATCATGTTCTTATTCGCCTCCTTCGCGTTGTCAGCCGGAGAAGGCTATTCCGTAGGCGATAATGCAAAGGACTTCAAGCTGAAAAATGTGGACGGCAGCATGGTCAGTATGGCCGATTACTCCGATGCCAAGGGATTTGTTGTGGTTTTCACCTGCAATCATTGTCCGTTTGCAAAAGCCTACCAGGACAGGCTGATCGCCATTGATAAAAAGTATAAAGAAAAAGGCTATCCTGTCATTGCAATCAATCCGAACGATCCGGAAATAGCTCCGGGTGATTCTTTTGAAGAAATGCAGAAAAGGGCCAGAGAAAAGCATTATACTTTTCCTTACCTGTTTGATGAAAAGCAGGAGGTTTTCAGGATATACGGAGCAACGCGCACACCGCATGTATATGTTCTGAAAAAGACCGGACCGGGAAAATTAACCGTCAAATACATCGGCACCATTGATGATAATTATGAAGATCCTTCGGCTGTAACGAAAACATACCTGGCCGATGCACTGGATGCCCTGATAGCGGGGAAAGATCCTGATCCTGATTTTACCAAAGCCATCGGGTGTACAATCAAGGTTAAAAAGTAGCGGGAATACAGAATCAAAAACTCCCGGATCTTCAAAATACCGGGATTTTTTATTGGTTTATTATTTTTCTTTTTGTTCTCTGGCATTTTTGAATTTCAGGGCAACGGAATTAATGCAATACCTCAAACCCGTTGGTTCAGGCCCGTCTTTGAATACATGTCCGAGGTGACCGCCGCAATGTGTACACCGTACTTCCGTCCTGATCATTCCATGACTTGTATCCCGGATCAACATAACGCTGCTGTCTGAAATTACATCGTAAAAACTGGGCCAGCCGGACCCGGAGGAATATTTTGTGTCCGAATCGAACAACACGGACCCACACCCGGCACACAAATAAGTTCCCTTTTTAAAAAAATGATAATATTCCCCTGTTCCCGGAGGTTCCGTACCACAAAGACGCAATATTTCGTATTCTTCGGAGGTCAGTTCCTTTTTCCATTCCTCATCACTTTTATCCTTTTTATACATAGCCGGTTCTTTTTGTGCGTTTATCCCAGGATCGATAACAATCAGTAAAATTATAATCGCATATCCCCTTTTCATTTAAACTGTTTTATACCGGATAACAATGTACCCGGAAATTTGTTGATCGACACAGTAAAACAGCCCGGATACAGACAAAATTACCCTGAAAATGTGTCATAAGTCCGTTTATCAACAAAATCCGGTTATTAACAGAAATAATTGGAAATGTTGAAAAAATACCGGTCTCTGTTTGCCCAAAATAGAGTACATTTGAACCCTGAAAGGGAGAGACTGAAAAAAGCTGTGCGTTTATGGAAATAAAATGGTGTTTAATCAAAAAACTATAAGAAAGATAAAACATACCCCATGTTTGGCCTGGTAATTGCCAAGGGAAACAAATTATTTGTTATGAAAGCGTGTGAATTAACAAATAAGAGGATAAGCAAATGTTTATGAACCAAACATTGGTGAATCTTGTTTTTAGCATTTAATGACTGATATATGAGACTAAAAATAGTAACAACCATAGTATTGTTTTTATTATTCTTTTTAGGAGAAATTGCGATAACTTTTTCTTTTAAAACAGATAGTGAAAAACCATTTGCCGAACCCGGCACCATTCCGTTCTCTTATAACATTAGCAATTCAAATTCCAATATGCTTCAAACCCATGGTATTGACAGCATATTTAACGAATTCATGGAGAGAAATGAGATCGTAGGGGCCTCTATGGCCATTACACATGGTGGAAAACTGGTATATGCCAAAGGGTTTGGCCTGTCTGATAAAGAAATAGCCGATTCGGTAACACCCAAAAACCTGTTCAGGATCGCTTCTGTCAGCAAACTCATTACGGCCGTGGCCATCATGAAACTCGTGGATGACGAAAAGCTGAACGTCAACGCCAGGGTTTTTGGACCGGAAGGCATTCTGAATGATTCTATATACCTGAATTACAAGGATAAAAGATATGAGCAGATCACTGTTCACCATCTTCTGAATCATACGGCCGGCTGGAACGGAAGAAAAGCGGACCCTGTTTTTAATTCGCTTTATGTCGCCCGTGTAATGGATGTTGAGCCTCCGGCCGATATGCCTCTGATCATAGAATACGCACTGAACAAATCCCTTGATTATACCCCGGGAAAGAAATACAGCTATTCAAACCTCGGATATTCTATTCTTGGTGAGATCATTGAAAAAATTACCGGAATGGAATATGAGGAATATGTACAATTTGCTATTCTTCACCCGCTTGGAATATACGATATGCATATCGGAAAAAGTTTTTACGATGAAAAACTCCCCTATGAAGTCCGGTATTATGATCTTCCCGGCAATTCGCTGATCTGGTCATACAACGGATCAGGAGACCTTGTACCTGTTGAATACGGCGGCAACAACATTGAACTGCTAGGTGCAGCCGGAGGCTGGGTGGCATCGGCACCCGAACTGGCCAAGCTCATGGTTGCCATTGACGGATTTGACAGCAGACCCGACATATTGTCAAAAAGAAGCATTCAATACATGACAAGAGCGAAAAGCCACACCCGCAAGCTTATCGGATGGAGAGGAACAGATGGTTACGGAACCTGGTGGAGAACAGGCACCCTGTCTGGCACAACAGCTCTGATCATGAGACATGCCAATGACATCAACTGGGTCGTCCTGATGAATACCACCCCGAAGAAAAGATCCAGAATACACAACGAACTGTCCCGTACCATGTTCAGGGCATTGAGAAGTGTTAAAGAATGGCCTGAAAATGATTTGTTCAATGCACCTTCAGGAACACCGGAATCAACAGTATACGCCTATAAATAAAGAGATCCCATTTTGACATCGTATAAAATCCTGCTTCTGCAAAAGCAGGATTTTTTATTGTTTAACTGTTGGAAACTCTTGCCGGATAAAACAGCTTCCTTTCTTATCTTTACTGTACCCAAAGTTCATATGGTGATCATGAGACGATTTCTTGTCTGTTTGTTTATAAGTTACAGTGCCCTCTATTCGATGGCTCAGATCATCCCTTTCCACAATTATACGGTCAAAAACGGACTTCCCGCAAATTTTATTTCCGATATCGAACAGGACCATTGGGGATACATATGGCTTGCGACTCAGGTCGGAGCCGTTAAATTTGACGGTTATAATTTCATTACTTATACGATCGAAGACGGTTTGCCGGACAAACACATCCTTGATATTTTTATTGACAGCAGGAACAAAGTCTGGTTTGCAACCTCCGGAGGAGGTCTTTCCTGTATGGAAAAGAACAGAATACGGTATGTCATGAATCAATCCTCAGGGAAAACAGATGACCTGTACATTAAAGTATTTGAAGATAAAAAAGGCTATATCTGGTACATAGCGAATGATGTTTTTTCTGTCATTACTCCTGATACTATCATGAGATTTGATCATTCCAACAGCCCGATCGTCAGTGAAATATTATGTACTCATGTCGCTTTTGACGGCACGGTATGGCTCACTACCGTAGAAGGCGTTTATTATTATGACACAGAACTTCATATTTATGACCAGCCTGAACTGGAACAATTGATCGTCAGGGATATCAAAGAGGACAAACCCGGTTCCTTCTGGTTTGCCACCCAGGAAAAAGGAGTTTTTCACTTCGAAAAAGAAAAGCTGATCAGACAATACAACAGCAGCAACGGATTGAATAGTAACGTTTCTCTCAGTT